>JAEDMJ010000014.1 GCA_016303065.1 Clostridiales bacterium | reverse complement strand
CAGAGAAAAAAAGAGAAATCTGATTTTTCAGATTTCTCTTTTTTGGCGCTTAAACCGTTTTTTGCAAAATAGCGGCAAAAATGCGCCGCAGCTTTCCTTTTAAGGGAATTGGCGCTTTGCCCGGAGAGAAAAACAGAAAATTATCCGAAGACAGGGGGGAACCGAGGGTCCGGCTTTGTTTTTACGGCGCAGTTTCGTAAAGAAGCCGTGCCGTTTCCGAAAGCTTTTGCTTCATCTCTTCCCGCACGCTCCCGGGGGAAAGGATCTCGGCGTCCGTGCCGAAGCCGAAGACCCACCCGAAAAATTGCTGGCTTATAACTGCGGAAACCGTGACCGTGAATTTTTCGCTTCCGTCGGGGACAAGGACCGCATCCCGGCCGAAGCGGTCGATAACGGCTCCGGCAAGGTGGTTTGAAAACCGCAGCCGCACATTTTCCGTCCGGCCTCCGAACATTCCGAAAACGCTCTTTGAATAGGCGGACATGTCTATTTCGGAAAAGACTTCCTTTCCCCGGCGGGGAAGGTCCAGGTGGCGGATATCGAGCATTTTGTCGACCCGGAAATGTTTCATGAGCCCGGCTTCGGCGTCAAAGCCGAGCATATAGTAGTTTTCGTCGTCGGAGATGAGGGCAAAGGGGCTTATTTCGTAGTCCGCGCCTTCCCGGCGCAGCCGCCGCCGGAGAGCGACGGTGTACTCAAAATATTTGAAAAGGATGACCCGGTCTCCGTTTATGGCGGAGGATATCTCGTCGACATTGTAATAAACGCTTTCGTTCATGCTCTTGACGCGGTTCCGGACATAGACCTGGCGGGATAGGAGCCCCGCTTCATGGCGGCTTGCGAGGCTTTCTATCTTGGAGATGAGGGAAAGGGTCTTTTTCTCGGTGATAAACTTTGAAGACTGCACCGTGTCGACCAGCAGCTTAAGCTCGGGAAGCTCAAAAGCGCGGCTTGCGACATAGTACCCCGTGGTTCTTCCGCGGACGCTGACGATGTCCATTCCGAAAAGGCGCAGGCTTTCAAGGTCATCATAGACGCTCTTGCGCTCTGCGGAAATGCCGGCTTTCTCAAGCGCGGAGATCAGCTCCGCCACGGTGACGGGGTGGTTTTGGTCGGTCTCTTCGTTCAGTATTCGGGCAATGTATAAAAGCTTCATCTTCTGTTTGGGGGATTTTGGCATGGAGCTCATCCTTTCCAAGCGGACGCCGCGATTTTTTTGCGCAGGAATATTTTATCACACGGAAGGGACAAAAACAATGACCGGAGGAACGGATCCGCATTAAACGGACGGCGCGGTTCTTGAATAAAAGGGATTTTTTGATATAATATACGTATACACGGCTTGGCCGCGCAGTCAAAAAGGAGGGGTAGCAGGGATGCGGATAGTGACGATAACCCTCAATCCGGCTTACGACATACACGCTTCTGCGGAGGACTTTGAACCCTTCCGCGAGACTTTGGCCTCAGTGCTTTCCAGGGAAGCCGGCGGAAAGGGAATAAATATCAGCCGGGCCCTTAAAAGCTGGGGCGTCGGAAACACCGCGGCCGTTGTTTTGGGAACGGAAAACGGGGAAGAGTTCCGGTCGGAGCTTTTGTCGGCGGGACTTGAGCTTTTGTGCTTTGAGCGGGAGGGAAGGATCCGTGAAAATCTGACCCTTCACACCGGAGGCCGGGAGACGCGCATAAGCTTTTCCGGATTTCGGACCGACGCATCGGTTCTTGACGAGATTGAAAGCGCAGTAAAGGCGGACGAAGACACGCTCGTCACCTTCACGGGGAGAGTTCCGGACGGAATCGGGACGGACGCTGCGGAGGAATTTCTGCAAAAGCTCAAAGCGCGGGGGGCGAGGATCGTTCTTGATTCGAAGTCGTTGGATTTTGAAAGTATCTGCCGGATAAAACCATGGCTTATCAAGCCCAACCAGGAGGAAATATCCGGATATTTCGGGTGTGAAATAAACTCCGCCGAAAAAGCAGCGGAAAAAGCCGCCGAGTTTTACCGCGGCGGAGTGGAAAACGCGGCCGTCTCCCTTGGAGAAAAAGGTTTGCTTATGGCCTGCGGGGAGGGGATCTTCGAGGCAAAGCCTCCGGAGATCGAAACCGTCTCAACGATCGGAGCGGGAGACAGCGCCGTTGCGGGATTTATTGCGGCCTGGTCGGAGGGAAAGAGCCCGTGGGAGGCGCTTGGTCTGGCGGCGGCCTTCGGAACGGCCGCCTGTCTCACGGAGGGTTCCCTGCCGCCGGGAAAAGAGACCATAGGGCGGATCGCGGCGCAGGTTAAAGTGCGTAGGCTTCGCTCTTCGGTGTGACGGGGCGCTGCATTTGCCTTTCAAAAAGCAAAAAAGCCGGAGCAGGCGAAACGGGCTTGCTCCGGAGCGGCGCAGGTGCACTGAAATACAGATATAAAGTATGTCTGAACATAAATTTACTTCTTCGCATCTAAAGTTAAACACTGTATGCATTATATCGCATCTGCAACACTTATCTGAATCACGCATATGTAAAACGGATGTGATTATTCCATCTTGACGGCGCGGAAATGATGTGCTTAACCGCCGATCCTGTTACCGGAAAAACTTTTGGTAATCAATGGCTTCGAATTTCTGCGGTAAAGGCAATGGTAGCAATTTCGTAAATCGATGTGTAAGAGAACTGCGTGAGTTCACAGGACATACCGGAAGAATACTACCAAGAGTTGCCGTATGAAACAAAGAGTCATCCGTGCTTACCGAAATGCCGGTTTATCTTATGTGGAAACAATTCAAGATGAAATTGCATACACCAATCACATGGAAGACTTTTGGGTGATGGAATTACAATAAGATTCTTTACGTAAAGCATCTATGCCGCCTGTGTTATGCGGGCGGCATTTTCACAATAGAGTTTCCAACCGGAAGTTGGATGAAATGCGAACGCATCAAACTGATCGGTTGGATGGAGCGTCCTCTTATCTCCCGCCACTACTCTCTTTCTTGTATTAAAATCAAATAATTTTTCAAAAAGTTCCAACCTTTTCAGATTTGCGTGTCTATATGGGTGAAAGCTTTCAAGAGGAGAAAATAAGTGAACAGACAAGACATAGAGAAAACCATAACTGAATACATAAAGCCCATATTCGGATTTGCTCTGAAGAGGTGTAAAAGCATCCACGATGCAGAGGATCTGTCGCAGGAGATTGCGATAAGAGCGTTCCGTACGCTCCTTATCAAGGATGATGTTGCGGACATCGGAAAGTTCATCTGGACCGTTGCCCATAACACGCTCAGCAACTATTATCGTGACACGGCGAAAAGTATGGTCGGTGTTTCTATTGATGAGGTTGCGGAGTTGATCGCAGATCCGTACTCTGAGCTGGACACCGACGACAATACAGAAGCTATCCATCGTCTCCAGAACGAGATTGCTTACCTTTCTAAGCTGCAAAGAAGAATTGTAATTGCGTATTATTTTGAGAATCGCAAGCAGGCTGATATTGCTACAGAATTAGGTGTTCCTCTTGGCACAGTTAAATGGCACTTGTTTGAAGCGAAAAAAGAATTGAAACGAGGTATGGATACGATGAGAAAAGCAAGCGAACTCAAATTTAACCCTATAAAATTTCACTCCTATGGTATCAACGGTTCCATTGGAACGAAGTCCCCGGACGAGTTCTTCCGTTCCACACTGGCTCAGAATATCTGCTACTGTGTGCGTAATACGGCAAAGACCATCAACGAGATTGCCGATGATCTGGGCGTTTCCCCTGTGTACGTGGAAACAGAAGTTGAATCCCTTGAGGAATACGGCTTCCTGCAGGCACAAAAGGATAAGTACATTATCAACTTCATCATAAGCGAGCCGACTGCAGAACTGCTTACCATGCAGAACAATATGTACAAGCGTGCTGCTGAGCTGTTTGCGAACGATCTGTATGATGAGCTAACCTCTTCCGGCATCCTTGACGATCCGGACATCTTATGTGGTCAAACTGACGCTCCCATCTCCTTGACTGAGTCACCTAAAGCGGACCGTAATTTCATCCTGTGGACGCTGATTCCTTATATAGCAGCTTGGTCCGGCGAGAAACTGATGGATGAGAGCATTTCTTTTGAAGAGGTTGCCACAATCCGTCCGGATGGTGCTCATAATATCTATCATGCGTCTGTAGTGCCGGATGAAATGGTTCTTCCTGAAGACTACGTTTATATGAGAAACTGGTGCGGCCCTATGTGGAATGGCAACGGTGAGCGTATTCTTTGGCAGATCGACAGTGAGTGGTCAGAACGTGGAGATGGTTATAGACTCAAGTATTCCGAAGAATCCAAACGTATTCTCTCACTCTATGAAAGAGAGTTTGAGGACCGTCTTTCAAAGGATGAATATGCATGGCTTGCAGAGCGTGGTTGTGTAAAAACCAACGGGGATTACGACGGACACTTCAAGTCTGCATGGCAGATTGTTGAGCTGGCAAGCAAAGATATTCAAAATGAACTCCTTGCAATCGGCGAGCGAATCAAGGAAAAGTATCAGACTGAGTTTGATGCGCTGAAGGCACCTTATGCCGAGGCTGTACTGAAATCGGTTCCCGCACACCTTAGAAAGGTAAAAGAGTATGAACTGCAGTTTGTATTCCACTCTGACGGGTGGTTTTTACTTCACTGTATCACAACGCTCTTGAAGAATGGCAAACTGAAGGAGCCTACTGAAGGTCAGAGAAAATCCCTGACCACACTGATTGCCAATGTGTAATAACCTTTATTCTATTTTGAAAGCTTTGTTCCGAAACACTTGCACGATCAGATCAATCAGTGGGTTAGCTGCTATCTGCATCAGATCATTGGATATGTTACAGACGAACTGATTCGCCGTGGTATCCTGCGTAAACCCGACAATGAAAAGCCTTTGACAGACGGAGTATTCTGTGTTGAAGGAAAGTACATCAATCCTTAAATAAGTTTACCGCCGAACGTAACTTTCCGGGTTATGCTCGGCGGTATTAACATATTTATTGAAGAATACTTTCTCTCTATGCTGTTTGGATGATATACATATTTTTTTATGAAAGCGTTCTTTTTGCCGAGAACCCAATTGACAAATCTCGTCTCAATATACTATCTTTTTGATTCAGTTGCGAATCTGCATTTATCCACCGACCAAGCTCAGGAGCGTCATAGCACAATCATGTCTGCGCTGTGATTGAGAACAGTATCGCATTTGCGGTGAAGCGCAATGCTTATTGCCTCTTGTCTGGTACTGCCTGCTTTCAAAACATCCCGTAAGGTGTTATGGCCGGGAAAAGAAAGAAAAAGTAAAAATCCCGTCCTCGCAGGAGGACGGGATTTTCAAAAGCTGGTGGCCGGACTTGAACCGGCGACCTGCTGATTACGAATCAGCTGCTCTACCGACTGAGCCACACCAGCAAGCCATCTTATTATAAGTTATGGCGGGAGTTTTGTCAAGAGGGAACAGAAGCTTTCGTCTGAAAATTTGCTTAAAAGCGGCTTTGCCGGGAGGCTCCGGCAAAGCCGCGGGCGGAAAAATCCCGTCATTCCGGGAAAGTTCACCCTTTGCAGCGGCGGAGAAGCTCTTCTTCGCCGATTATTTCGATGCCGAGGCTCTGCGCCTTTGCAAGCTTGCTTCCTGCGTCTTCTCCGGCGACGACGACGGAGGTTTTTTTCGAGACGGAGCCGCTGATCTTCCCCCCGTTGGCTTCGATAAGCGCCGAAGCTTCCGTCCGGGTCATTGTGGGAAGGGTGCCCGTGAGAACGAAGGTCATACCGGAAAAGAGCGTTCCTCTCTCCGTGTGTTCCTGCACGGTGTTGACTCCGCAGGCTTTCAGCCTTTCGATGAGTTGGCGGGAGGAGTCAAGGCTGAACCATTCGGTAATGTATTTGGCGGTGACAGGTCCGACGTCGCGGATTTCCGCGAGCCTTTCTGTGGAGGCGGAGGCGATGGCGTCGATGTTTCCGAACTCTTCGGCAAGAACCGCGGCGGCTTTCTGACCCACCTGGCGGATGCCGAGGGCAGTCAAAAGTCTTGAAAGGGGATTTTTCTTTGAATTTTCAACGGCGGCCAGAAGCTTTGCCGCCGAGCGTTCGCCCATGCCTTCCAGCGCCGAGATATCCCCGGCTTTGAGCCCGAACAAATCGGCGGGGGAGGAGACGAGGCGGTTTTCAAGCAGCGCTCCGACGATTGCCGGGCCGAGCCCCTCGATGTCCATGGCGTCGCGGGAGGCAAAATGTATCACGCTCCGCGCAAGCTGCGCCGGACAGGAAGACGAGATACAGCGGTACGCCGCGCCGCCGTCGTCGGGGAAGACTTCTCCTCCGCAGGAGGGGCAGCGTGAGGGCATATGCCAGCTTTTTTCGCCGCCGGTGCGAAGGCTTTTGTCGGCGCCGACAACTTCGGGGATGATTTCCCCGGCCTTGCGCACGGTGACAGTGTCCCCGATGCGGATGTCCTTGGCGTCGATATTGCCCTGGTTGTGAAGCGTTGCGCGGGAGACGGTCGTTCCCGCCAGCCGGACGGGTTCGAGAACGGCGTTGGGGGTGAGAACGCCGGTACGCCCGACCTGGACAACGATGTCGAGAAGCCGGGTCTTTTTCTCTTCCGGAGGATATTTGTAAGCCGCAGCCCATCTTGGGGCCTTTGCGGTGCTTCCGAGCTTTCGGCGGATGTCAAGCTCGTTGACCTTGACAACGGCTCCGTCAATTCCGTATCCCAAATCGCCGCGGGAATCGCCGAGCGCAGAGATGTATTCGATGGCGGCTTCGATGCTGCCGCAGACGCGGTAGTCCGGACTTACCGTAAAACCCCAGGAGGCCAGCTTTTCAAGGGAGGCGCTGTGGGAGGTCATGTTGAGCTCTGCGGAATTTTGGACGTTGAAGACGAAGATATCCAGCTTTCTCTCTGCCGCGACGGAGGAGTCAAGCTGCCTGAGGCTTCCGGCGGCGGCGTTGCGCGGGTTTGCAAAAACGGGCTCGCCGGACTCTTCTCTTTTTGAGTTAAGCTCGGCAAAGGAGCTTTCCTTCATATAGACCTCTCCGCGCACGACAAGGCGCGGAGGAAAATCGCCTTTGAGGCGGAGGGGGATCGTTCGCACGGTGCGGAGGTTTTCCGTGACGTCTTCTCCGGTGACGCCGTCGCCCCGGGTGGCGCCGGAGACAAAGACGCCGTTTTCGTAGGTCAGGGAAACGCTGAGCCCGTCGATCTTGTGCTCGGCAACATACGTTGCGTTTTCTGCCGCGGAACGGACGCGCCGGTCAAACTCCCGGAGCTCGTCAAAGCTGAAGACGTCGTTGAGACTTTCCATGGGGTATTCGTGGGTGACGGGCGTGAAACCTTCAAGAATTTTTCCGCCGATGCGCCCGGTGGGGGATTCGGGAAGGGCAAGCTCGGGGTACTCGGCCTCGAGTTTCCTCAGACGGCGCATTTTTTCGTCGTATTCAAAATCCGATATTTCCGGGGCGTCCTCAGTATAATACTTTTCCGCGTGATAGAGCAGCTCGTCTGTGAGCCTGCGAATTTCTTCTGAAGCGTCCATGTTGAAAATCCCCCTTTTTTATACACTGTTATATTATAACACTACGTTCATTTCAATTCAACGGGGAAACGGGTGTCAAAATTTTCAAAAGCAAACAGCGCCTCTATTGAAATCCCGCGTGTGCAATGCTATAATATATAGGTATATATGTGGGCGGAGGTGAGATGAATGGCGTGTCAGATTGTTGCCGTTGCAAGCCAGAAAGGCGGCGTCGGCAAAACAACGACGTCGGTCAGTCTTGCTGCGGCCCTGAACCGTCTGGGCATCCGCACCCTTCTTGTGGATTTCGATCCGCAGAGCAATTCCACCGGGAATTTCGGGGTTTCAAAACGCCAGATGAGCTCCGATGTTTACGATTTGCTTACAGAGCGATCTACTCCGTCCGAGACTGTGGTGCACACGAAGTACGGAGACATAATTCCGTCGTCCATCGGGCTTGTCGGGGCGGAAATATCGCTCGTCGGCGTGGAGGAGCGGGAATACCGTCTGAAGCGCGCGCTGGACCCGCTTCGCCCGGACTATGACGTGATCCTCATCGACTGTGCTCCGAGCCTCGGACTTTTGATGCTCAACGGTCTGTGCGCTGCGGACAGCGTCCTGATACCGATTCAGTGCGAATACCTCGCGCTGGAAGGGCTTTCCCTTACGACGGACACGATCCGCAATGTCAGAAAAAAGCTGAATCCCACTCTTGAGCTCTGCGGTCTGGTGTTCACGATGTACGACGGGAGAACGAACCTTTCAAGCCAGGTGGCGCGGGAGGTAAAGCGGCATTTTTCGGATAAGATTTTCAAAACCGTCATCCCGCGCAATGTGCGCCTGAGCGAAGCGCCGAGCCACGGAATGCCCGTTCAGTACTACGACAGGTCGTCAAAGGGCGCGAAGAGCTACGACGAGCTTGCGGAGGAATTTGTGCTCCGCATGCGGATTGTTCCCCGGGGACGATAAGTTCCGGCACAACGAAAGGCAAGGAATAAATGGCAAAAAAACAGCTTGGCCTCGGAAAGGGCCTTGACGAGCTCTTCGGAGTGGACGAAACCGAAGAGCTGACTCCTTCCGAACTTGACATAAATCTGATCGAACCCAGCCGCGAGCAGCCGAGAAAGCGTTTTTCGGAAGAGGAGCTTTCCGAACTTTCGGAGAGCATCGCAATCCACGGCGTCATAACGCCGATAACGGTCCGGAAGCTTGACGGCGAGAGATACCGCATCATTGCCGGCGAACGCAGATACCGTGCGTCGAGAATGGCGGGGCTGAAAACCGTCCCCGTCCACATCATCGAGGCGGACGAGCTTAAGGCAATGGAACTTGCCCTGGTGGAAAATCTCCAGAGGCAGGATCTCAACCCCATAGAAGAGGCGGAGGGTATACGGACGCTGATTGAGCGCTACGGGATGCGCCAGGAGGACGCCTCCGAAAGGCTTTCAAAGTCCCGTCCTGCCGTTACGAACGCTTTGAGGCTTCTGGAGCTTCCGGAAACCGTCAGGGAGCTTCTTGTGGAGGGCAAGCTTTCCGCCGGACACGGAAGGGCGCTTGCCGGTATCGGAGATGAAAAGCTTGTTTCCGCGGCGGCGGAAAAGGTCGTTTCCGAGGGACTCAATGTCCGCCAGACCGAAGCCCTCGTCAAAAAGCTCCGCGCGCCTGCAAAGCCGGCGCCCAAAAAAAGCGGGGACGGAGTGGACTACGCCGCAGAGCTTTCGCGCCAGCTTTCGGAAAAGATGGGCCGCGAGGTCAGGGTCAGCGTCGGAAGGTCGAACGCGGGAAAGGTGACGCTTTCTTTTTCGGATCTGGACGATCTGGACAGACTGCTCGGGCTTCTCGGGCAATGAAAAAATAAACAACAGGAATCAAACCGGAAAGGTATGAGACAATATGCTTGACATCAAGATCATAAGGGAGAATCCCGATGACGTAAAGGCAAGACTTCTTGCCAAAGAGTGCGACTGCAGCGCGGCCATAGACCGCATACTGGAACTTGACACTGCCCGCCGCGAGGCAATCTACCGCACGGAACAGCTTAAAGCGGAGCAGAACCGCGTTTCAAAGCAGATACCGGCCATGAAAAAAGCCGGGGAGGACACCGCTCCTGTTTTTGCGAAGATGAAAGAGCTCTCCGAGACGGTAAAAGCCTGCGATGTGCAGGTCAGGGAGATCGAAGCGGAGTACACGGAGCTCATGCTCTCCCTTCCGAACCTTCCGGACCCCGATCTCAAGCCCGGAGGAAAGGAAAACAACGAGCCGCTGCGCTTCTTCGGAGAGCCCCATGTTTTTGGCTTTGAGCCGAAGAACCATGTTGATATCTGCACAAAACTCGGCCTGATCGACTACGAAAGAGGCACTAAGCTCAGCGGAAGCGGCTTCTGGGTCTATCGCGGGCTGGGCGCAAGGCTCGAGTGGGCGCTTCTCAATTACTTTATCGACACTCACATCGGCGACGGGTACGAGCTCGTCCTCGTTCCCCATATGCTGGGCTATGAATGCGGTCTGACCGCAGGCCAGTTCCCGAAGTTCAAGGACGATGTATACTGGCTCGACACTGCCGAAGACGCCCAGAGACGCTTTATGCTCCCCACCGCGGAGACGGCCCTTGTCAGCCTCCACCGCGAAGAGATCCTCACCGAAGCCGATCTTCCCAGAAAATACATCTCCTACACCCCCTGCTTCCGCAGAGAAGCCGGAAGCTACCGCGCGGACGAACGCGGCATGGTTCGCGGACACCAGTTCAACAAAGTCGAAATGGTTCAGTACACCCTGCCCGAAAAATCCGACGAGGCATTTGAGGAGCTTGTCGGAAAGGCCGAGGCTCTGGTAAAGGGTCTGGGATTCCACTTCCGCACGGTCAAGCTGGCGGCGGCAGACTGCTCTGCGTCCATGGCGAGAACCTACGACATTGAGATCCACATTCCGTCCATGAACGGATACAAGGAGGTTTCCTCCGTTTCCAACGCAAGGGACTATCAGGCGCGCCGCGGAAATATGCGTTTCCGCCGCGAGGCCACGGGAAAGACCGAGTTCGTCCACACGCTCAACGGCTCCGGCCTTGCCACTTCCCGCATACTTCCCGCCATCGTCGAGCAGAACCAGCAGGCCGACGGAAGCGTCGTCGTGCCGGAAGTTCTGAGAAAGTATCTCGGCGGGCTTGAGGTCATATAATAAGAAATGCTCAGACATACGGGCACTGTCACCCTGAGGACGCCGCGGCTGCTGCTGCGGCGTCTTGACAGATGCGACGCTGCGTCCATGCACGCCAACTGGGCGGCCGACGAGGAAGTTTACCGGTACATGACGTCTCCGCGGATGCCGGATATTGCCGATGTGGAGGCGTTTATTGAGAAAAAACTGCGCCAGTACGCTTCCGACGACTACTATTACTGGGGCATTCAGCTTGAAAACGATCCCGGAGTTATAGGAATGGTGACGCTCACGGAGGTCTCGGAGTTCGGACGGACGGCGAATCTGGCGTATACCCTCGGAAGGCCCTGGTGGGGAATGGGATATGCGCGGGAGGCCGCGGCGGAGGTCTTGGAGCTTGCCTTCGGGACGGTCGGCTTCCGGAAAATATACGGCTGCCACTTTACCGAAAATCCGCGCTCCGGAAGAGTCCTTCTGGCTGTCGGAATGAAATACACGGGTCAGGGAAAGCGGCCGGTGTTTCAGAACGGAAGATATCTTACTTACGAAAGCTATGAGCTGTCCTCGCGCAGATACGAAAAGCTCAGAAGAGGGAGATCTTAGATTTGGAGCTTGCAAGCGTTCAGACCATAAGGCATTTGTCGCAGAAATACGGGTTTTCTTTTTCCAGGGATCTGGGACAGAATTTTCTTGTCGATTCCCGAATTCCGGAGGCAATTGCGGAAGGCGCAGGCGTTGAGGGAAAATGTGTTTTGGAGATCGGTCCCGGGATCGGCTCTCTGACGGTCTGTCTTGCCGCGCGGGCAAAGAAGCTCTGTGCTTTGGAACTGGACAGAAGTCTTCTGCCGATACTTGACGAGACGCTTTCTCCGTTTCAAAACGCCTCCGTCGTATGGGGGGACGTTTTGAAGACGGATCTTTCCGCGCTGGTGTCCGAAAAATTCGGAAGCGGAGAAAAGCTCTGCGCCGTCTCAAACCTTCCGTACTGCGTGACGACTCCGGCGATACTGAGGCTTGTCGGGAGCGGGCTTTTTGAAAGCGTCACCGTCATGATTCAGAAAGAAGCGGCGAAAAAGCTTCTCTGCGATCCGGGCGGAGAGGACTGGTGTCTTTTCAGCGCGCTTGTCAGAAGCCGCGCCGGGGTGAAGAAACTTTTTTCGGTGTCAAAGGGCTGTTTTTATCCGCAGCCGAAGGTGGACTCGACGGTTCTGCGCCTGGAGCTGCTTCCGGAAAAAAGCCGTGAAGAGACTGAGGTCTTTGAAAAGACCGCAAAAGCCATCTTTGGACAAAGGCGGAAAAACGTGAAAAACACGCTCTCGCTGCTTCCTGGGCTTACTCCGGAAAAAGCGGAGTTGCTGCTGATCTCGGCCGGAATCGACCCGAAAAGACGCGGAGAAAGCCTTTCCGTTGAAGAAATTTCCTCGATTTCGACTTTGATGGTGCAAAGGATACAAAAAGACAGATAAGGGCGGGGAAACTATTTACAATTCGGTAATTGAAAGATTTCGGTTTTCGGGTTATAATACTGCTGTTACATGAGGCGTAATGTATCATAGCGTGATATATTTGAAAGGAGAACAATATGGCCAACACCACCAATAAGGCCGTCTTAAAGTGGATCGACGAGATGGTCGCAATGACCACCCCGGATAAGATTGTCTGGATCGACGGTTCTGACGAACAGAAAGAAAGCCTTCGCGCTGAGGCTTGTGCCACCGGCGAAATCATCAAACTCAATCAGGAGAAGCTTCCCGATTGCTACTATCACCGTACCGCGGTGAACGACGTTGCGCGCGTCGAGGGTCGTACCTTTATCTGTGCCCCCACCAAGCTTGAGGCCGGTCCCACCAACAACTGGATGGAGCCCAGCGAAGCTTACGCCATGGCTGCCGAGATATTCAAGGGCAGCATGAAGGGCCGCACCATGTACGTCATCCCCTACTCCATGGGCGCGATCGGCTCTCCCTTTGCCAAAGTCGGCATCGAGCTGACGGACTCCATTTACGTCGTTCTCAACATGATGATTATGACTCGCGTCGGCAACGCCGTACTCGATATGCTCGGCGACAACGAAGACTTTGTCCACGGTCTCCACAGCAAGTGCGATCTGGACGAAGAGAAGAGATATATCCTCCAGTTCCCCCAGGACAACACCATCTGGAGCTGCAACTCCGGCTACGGCGGAAACGTCCTTCTCGGCAAGAAGTGCTTTGCCCTTCGCATCGCTTCCTACCAGGGCTGGAAGGAAGGCTGGATGGCCGAGCATATGCTCATCCTCGGCATTGAGACACCCGAAGGCGAGACCAAGTATGTCGCCGCCGCATTCCCGTCTGCCTGCGGCAAGACCAACCTGGCCATGCTCATTCCTCCCAAGGAGTACCTTGAGAAGGGCTACAAGGTCGTCACCGTCGGCGACGATATCGCCTGGCTCCGCATCAACGAGGACGGCGGCCTGAGCGCGGTCAACCCCGAGGCCGGCTTCTTCGGCGTCGCCCCCGGAACCAACGCAAAGTCCAACCCCAACGCCCTTGCCTCCACCCGTCAGGGAACCATCTTCACCAACGTCGTCTACAACGACAAGGACGGCACGGTGTGGTGGGAAGGCCTCGACAAGAATCCGCCTCACGGCGTCAACGACTGGAAGGGCAACCCCTGGGATCCGGACTCCGGCGTCAAGGGCGCTCACCCGAACTCCCGTTTCACCGCTCCGGCGAAGAACTGCCCCTGCATCTCCCCGAAGTGGGAAGATCCTGCCGGCGTTCCGCTTTCCGCAATCATCTTCGGCGGCCGCCGCGCAAAGTGCGCTCCGCTTGTCTATCAGTCCCGCAGCTGGCAGCACGGCGTCTTTGTCGGCTCCATCATGGCTTCTGAGACCACTGCCGCCGCCTCCGGCGCAGTCGGCGTTGTCCGCCGCGACCCGATGGCAATGCTTCCGTTCTGCGGCTACAACATGGCATGGTACTGGAAGCACTGGCTCGACATGGGCAAGAAGCTTACCAATCCTCCGAAAATATTCAACGTCAACTGGTTCCGTCTCAACGAGAACGGCAAGTTCATGTGGCCGGGATTTGGCGACAACTTCCGTGTTCTCGAGTGGATCCTCAAGCGCTGCGAAGGCAAGATCGACGCCGAAGAGACCGCCATCGGCTATGTTCCGAAGGCAGAGGATATCAACCTCTCCGGCCTTGATTACACCATCGAAGGCGACACCAAGTTTGACATCAACTCGCTCCGTGAGATCCTTCAGATCAACACCGAGTACTGGCTCGAGGACGTCGAGGGAATCAAGGCTCTCTACGCGAAGTTCGGCGACGAGCTTCCCCCGGAGATGGCGTTCGAGCTGCTCAAGCTTGAGAACAACCTCAAGAAGTAAGGCTTCTTAAAGATTTACCGCTTGGCTCACGGCATGACGGGTTTTGTCCGTCATGCCGTGAGAAAGATTAAACTGGCATTGAACCGGAAGATTGCTGCGAAAGAGCGATCTTCCGGTTCGGTGCGTGAAAAGGACGGACAGAATGCTTATTGTACTTATTGCTCTCTGGCTCGTGCTCAATGCCAGGATAACTCCGGAGGTCCTGATAATCGGCGCTGCGGTGTGCGTTCCCGTATATCTCTTTGCCGTGAAGTTTCTGGGATACAGTCCGAAAAAGGAGATGAAATATGCTGCAAAAGCTGTATTTTTCATTGGATATGTCTTTGTGCTGCTGTGGGAAATACTGAAAGCAAACTTTGCCGTGGTCGGCTTTATATTGAAGCCCTCTGCGCGGCCGTCCCCTGTGGTTGTTACTTTTTCTCCTCCCATTAAGACCCGTCTTCTGCAGATCGTGCTTGCAAACTCCATAACGCTGACGCCGGGAACCATAACGCTGAACGTTGAAAACGGCGAGTTTACCGTGCATTGCCTGGACGAGAGTATGTCCACAGGACTTGGGGAGAGCGTGTTTGTAAAGATGCTTTCCAGATTGGAGAAATGACATGACGGACACTGCATATGAGATTTTGCTGACGGCGGCGCTTGGGGTTTTGGGCGTGCTGGCTGTCGTGTGCCTTGTGCGGCTCATAATCGGACCGAAGGTCGCAGACCGCATCGTCATGGTAAACATGATAACGACGATCGTCGTCATCATGCTCGGCGTGCTTGCCGTCATGATCGGAGAAAACTATATCGCGGACATCTGCATCGTATATGCGATGCTGGGGTTTATTGCGGTCGTCGTTCTTACGAAGCTCTATCTCGGCATATGGAGGGAGCGCCGCGGAGAAAAGCCCGGAGAAAACAGCGACGAGTTTGCTCCGGATGAAAAAAATGCGGAAGAGGGGAAACGCTGAACATGATCGGTGAATGGATTCGTTTTGGTGCCGCCGCCGCGCTGATAGGGCTTGGCCTTGTCGTTGCGTCGATATCGGTCTTCGGCGTTTTCCGGCTGGACCGGTCCTTAAACCGGATGCACTCTGCGGCGATGGACGACACTTTGGGAATATCCCTGGTTCTTTCGGGGCTTATCGTCATATCGGGTTTTACGGCAACTTCACTGAAGCTTTTATGCGTCATAATCTTTCTTTGGATGGCAAGTCCGGTCTCGTCCCACCTTATCGCAAGGCTTGAAGCTGTGGTCGGAAAGAAAGACGAAGGATATAAAAGGAGGCGCGACTGATCCGTGCGGATATTTGAATATATACTTATGGCGTTCCTTGTCATATGCGCTGTTGCGGCGTGCGTGTCAAAGCGGCTGCTCACTTCGATAATCATTTTCATGAGCTACAGCCTTGTCATGTCGGTCATATGGATACTTCTCCGGTCGCCGGATCTTGCCATAACCGAGGCCGCTGTCGGCGCGGGAGTCACGAGCGTTCTTTTCTTCGTCACGCTCAAGAAGATCAAACTGCTGAACGGAGGCGATATCGAAGATGAGCCGAAAGATAAAAAGCGGGATTAAGCGCTGGTTTTCCGCGGAGGACATCTATCTTGACGAGTTTACCTCGGAAAACGTCCACCGCACCGAAAAGGATGAAATATACGTTTCCCGCAAAAATACTCCGATGAAGGACCCGGAAGCCTACCGTTCGGTGCTCGGTTCAAAAAAAATCAGAAGATTGTACAGTGTCTTTGCGGTGCTCTTCTGCATCGCAATAATCACTTTCATGATAATCACCGTTTCGTTTCTTCCGCGCATCGGTTCGGCGGAAAACGCGGCTGTGAACGAGGTGATGGAGAGATACATCGAAAAAGGCGTTGAGGAAACGGGCGCGGTGAACTTTGTCGCGGGAATGATACTTGACTACCGCGCGTTTGACACCTTCGGCGAGTCGTGCGTGCTGTTTACCGCGGCGGCCTGCGTTTTCATTCTTCTCAGGGCGGAGCGGGACGACGATCATCCGAACGCGGTCCAGCTCCAGGAGGACGACCGGTATTTTGAACCGAAGAACGACGAGATCCTCAAATACACCGCGCGGGTCGCCATTCCGTTCATGTTCATCTTCGGAATATACATTGTTCTGAACGGCCATCTTTCCCCGGGCGGAGGATTTTCCGGCGGAGCCGTGCTCGGAACCGGGCTTGTGCTGTACCTTTTGGCGTTCGGCTTTGAAAAAACGGAGCGTTTCTTTACCGCGAAGACCTACAAAGCCGTCACGACGACCGCCCTTTGCTTTTACTGTCTTGCAAAGAGCTATTCATTCTTTACGGGGGCAAACGGTCTTGAAAGCGGGATCCCCCTGGGAATTCCGGGAAACATCCTAAGCTCGGGACTTATTCTTCCGCTCAATATCTGCGTTGGCGCAGTTGTCGCGTGTACGATATACGCCTTTTATGTCATGTTCAGAAAGGGTGGGTTTTAAATGTTCGGAGGAAATTTTTTTGCCAACATTGAAGAGGTCGTTGCGATGGTCCTTTTCGGCATCGGCTTTACGACGCTTCTTCTCCACCGCAACCTTGTCAAAAAGATCATCGGGCTCAACATCATGGACACGGCGGTGTATTTCTTCCTTGCGTCCATGGGATACATCGACGGACGCCTTGCTCCGATCCTGACCGACGGAGTGACGGACATGGAAGCCTACATAAATCCGATCCCCAGCGGTTTGGTTCTGACGGGAATTGTTGTTTCCGTCTCCGTCACCGCGATGATGCTTGCTCTGACGGTGCGCCTTTACCGCAGGTACCGGACCCTTGACCTTGACGAGATCTACATGTTTGCCCAGAAGGAGGAAAGATAAGCTTGCATCCCTTCTGTGAAAACTTTCCTTTTTTCTGCATAATGCTTTCAATGCTCTCCGCAATAATCAGCGCGGTCATCGGGGGAAAAGCGGCAAAATGGCTTTCCTACTGCGTGTCGGCGGCGTGCACGGTTATGTCGGCGATACTTTTGGGCCATGTTCTGAAAACCGGCGAGAGCTTTGTATATATGGTGGGGCATTTCCCGGCTCCGTGGGGAAACGAGCTTCGCGGCGGCGTGCTTGAAGCCGCGGTTGCGACGGTGTTTTCCCTGGTCATGCTTCTGTCCCTTATGGGGGGAGAGCGCCATATTTTTGCCGATATTGCAAAGGGAAAGATAAATCTCTATTACACCATGGCCGATCTCATACTCGGCGCGCTGCTTGCTTTGGTGTACACAAACGATATGTTTACGGGATATGTCTTTATCGAGATAAGCACGATCGCTTCCTGCGGATTGCTGATGATACGCGAGATCGGGCGCACGACCATTGCCGCCACCCGGTACATGGTGCTGAGTCTCATCGGGAGCGGCCTGACGCTCATCGGCATAACCCTGCTTTACGATCTGACCGGACACCTTCTTATGAGCAATATGCAGGCGTCCATTGCCGCGCTTGTGGAGAGTGAATCCGCCGCAGTGCCGCTTACAACGACGATCGGGCTTATTGCCGTCGGTCTTTCGATCAAGTGCGGACTTTTTCCGTTTCACACCTGGATGCCCGACACCTACGGCTACGCCACGCCGGCTTCCAGCTCGATTCTTTCGGGGCTTGTGTCAAAGGGCTATATTTTCCTGCTGATAAAAATTTTCTGGCGCGTTGTCGGATTTGACGTTATAAAGTCGAGCCGCGTTTTGGACGTGCTGTTCATCTTCGGCCTTGCCGCCATCGTTTTCGGTTCTGTCCGCGCGATAGCCCAGGGGGACAGCCGGAAAATGGCCGCTTACTCCTCGGCGACGCAAATCGGATATGTGTTTGTCGGCATCGGACTTGGAAGCGAGGCGGGTTTTGTGGCGGCGATCTTCCACATTTTCTGCCACGCGGTGACGAAGCCCCTGCTTTTTACAACCCTCGGAGCGCTTTCGGACGTTTCGGGTGGGAGCAAGCTCTTTGCCGATCTTCAGGGCTCGGGGAAGAGGGATCCTCTTGCGGGCATCGGGTTTACCGTCGGAGCGCTTTCGATGGTCGGCCTGCCCCTTTTCAGCGGCTTTATCTCAAAACTGCTTATAGCCACGGCGTCTCTGGGAAACCCCAAGAGAGTTCTCCCGACGCTCATCGTCCTTGCCATAAGCGTTATTCTGAACGCGATGTATTTCATGCGTACGGTACTTCGCATATACCGTCCTTCGGACAGGCGCGACAGACCCGAAAGGAAGCATCGGGTGACTTTTGCCTGCTCTGTGATATGCCTGATCGGTCTGAACCTTTTCCTGGGGCTTGTGTCCCAGCCCGTGACGGATGCGCTGGAGCTTGGCCTGCGGATGTTCTCCTGAGACGCGGAGAAAAGCTGAAAGAAGGAAGAAAATATGAAAAGCGAACTTGTTCTTTTGCTTCCGATAGTTCTGCCGGTTCTTTGCGGCTGTGCGGCGGCAATATTTAAAATGGAAAAGAACGTGCGCCTTTTGAACCTGTTCACCGCGGCGTCCCTGGTTCTGACCGCAGGCGCGGCGGCGGCGGCATACGCGGCCGGCGGAAGCCTGACTCTGGGACGGATCGCCCCGAACGTGGCGCTGGTTCTTTCGGCTGACGGAATATCCGGATTTTTTGCGATACTTGAAAGCGTGCTGATGCTTTTGGCGGCGGTGTTTTCTTTCCGGTATATGAAAAATTCGCGGCATCTGGGGCGCTTTTACAGCTTTTGGATGATTTGCCTGGGAATGCTCCTGGGCGCGGATTTTTCCGGAAACATAATCACGCTCTATCTCTTCTATGAGATGGTGACGCTCTCGTCGTTCCCGTTGGTTATGCATGACGGAACGGAAGAAGCCGTGAGTGCGGGAAAAAAATACCTGTTCTATTCCGTTGCGGGCGCTTTTCTGGCGCTGTTCGGAATTGCCGTTGCAGTGAGCTTCGGCGGAGGAGCAGACTTTGCCGGCGGAGGCGTGTTCTCTGCCAAAACCCTTGAAGACAACCGTCAGCTTCTGCTTGCTGCGGAGGGATGCATGATACTGGGCTTCGGTGCGAAATGCGGCCTCTTCCCGCTGCACGGATGGCTTCCGACGGCGCACCCGGCGGCTCCGGCTCCGGCGAGCGCGGCTCTTTCCGGAACGATCACAAAGCTCGGCGTTCTCGCCGTTATAAGGTCCGTTTTCTATCTCTTCGGAGCGGATTTCGTCCGCGGAACATGGGTTCAGACGGTTTGGCTGATCCTTGCCTGCGTGACGGTGTTCATGGGCTCGATGCTTGCCTGGCGCGAAAAATTGCTCAAAAAGCGTCTGGCCTGGTCAACCGTAAGCCAGATAAGCTATATCCTGCTGGGGCTTGCGTTTTTGACGCCGGAGTGCTTTACCGGTGCGATAATGCATGTCGCCGCTCACGCCTGCATCAAAAACGGGCTTTTCCTCTTTGCCGGAGGAGTGATCTTCTCCACGGGCGTGACGCGGGTCGACGAACTCAGGGGCGCGGGGAAAAAGCTTCCCGGTTTGTTTGCCTGTCTGGTGATTTTTGCCGCGGCGCTTGTGGGCATTCCTCCCGCATCGGCATTTTTGAGCAAGTGGTATCTTGCCTCCGGGGCGCTTGCCTCCGGGATCAGGGTTTTCGACTGGCTTGCGCCGGTGATTCTTCTTGTCAGCGCGCTTTTGACCGCGGGATATCTTTTTCCGCCGTTTATCGAAGCGTTTTTCCCGGGAAAGAAGGAGTTTTCCGTGACCGTAAAGGAAAAACCCGGAATGCTCATGCTTGTTCCCGCGGCGATTTTGGCTGTCGGCTGTGTGCTTTGCGGCATTTTCCCTGACGGGATGACCGCATTGGCCGAGAGCGTCTGTGGGCTGGTGTTCTGATATGGAAATGAATTCATGGTTTTTGGTCGCCGCAGTGGCGTTTCCGCTGGCCGCCGGCGTCGTGCTTCTTCTGGTGAGACCGAAGAAGGCCGGAATGCCGGCCGTATGGTGCCTGGGCGTTTCGGTTGTCACAGCGGTTTTGGTTTGGATGCTGGTTTTGAATCCGCCGGAGGAATCGGTAAAAATCATCAATTTTACAAAGAACCTCAGGATAAGCTTCCGGCTTGACGGAGCGGGAAGGGTCTTTGCTGCCATAGTCGGAACGCTTTGGCCCCTTGCCGCGCTCTATGCCGGAGAATATATGGAGGGCGACGCCAGAAGAAGGTCCTTCTTTGCTTTCTACACCCTTTGTCTGGGCGTTACTCTCGGAGTTTGCTTTGCCGAGAACCTGCTGACGATGTATCTCTTCTATGAGCTTCTGACGCTGTTCACGATTCCGCTGGTCATCCACCCGCTTACAAAGCGGGCCGTCCACGCGGCGAGAAAGTATATGTACTTTTCTTTCGGCGGCACGGCGTTTGCATTTATCTCGCTCATATTTTTAACCTCGTACGGCGGGGACGTTTTTACGGCCGGGGGGATTATCGGTGAAACCGGAAATTCTGCGGTGCTGATTTTCGTTTGGTTTCTGGGGTTCATGGGCTTTGGCGTAAAAGCCGCTCTCTTTCCCTTTTACAGCTGGCTTCCCGACGCCTCGGTTGCGCCGACGCCGGTTACGGCTCTGCTCCATGCGGTGGCCGTGGTAAAATCGGGTGTTTTTGCAATCATACGTCTCACGTACTATTGCTTCGGGACGGATTTTGTAAAGGGCACCTGGGCGCACTGGGCGGCGCTTGGCGTGGTCATTTTTACGATGGTTTTCGGCTCCGTTCTTGCTGTGCGCGAACCCCACTTTAAGCGCAGGCTGGCGTATTCCACGGTTGCCAATCTTTCGTATATACTTGTGGGCGTGATGATGCTCACTCCGGCGGGGCTTGAAGCCGGATTTATTCACATGCTCTCCCACGCGCTTATGAAGATATGCGTGTTTTTCTGTGCCGGGGCGGTTCTTCACAAAACCGGACTGGAATATGTCTGGGAGCTCAGCGGGGTCGGAAAATCGATGCCCGTGACAATGGCCTGCTTTACCGTATGTTCCGCAGCGCTTACGGGGCTTCCTCCCTTTTTCGGGTTTGTGAGCAAATACAGCCTCATCACCGCCTGCATAAACGAAGGCTCTGCCGGCGGATTTATCGGAGCGGCGGCGCTGGTGCTCTGCGGCCTGCTCACTGCGGTATATATGTTCACGGTCGTCATAAGGGCCTATTTCCCAAAAAGAGACGGCGAGCTCCTCTGTGCGGGCGCGGGGGACGCGGGCTGGAGAATGACCGTGCCGATCGTTCTGATCGCCGCTGCGGTGATCCTGTTTGGCATATGGACCGGTCCGGTCTTCTCCCTTGTGGGCGAAGCCGTTGCCGGGGCGTTCTGATTGGAGGTTTGGAAAGAAATGCTGACACTTCCCGTTGTTCTGCTTCCGATCGTCTGCGCGCCTTTTGCGCTGCTCTTTGAAAAGAAATGGAGCAAAGCGCTGTTCCCGTTCTGCTGCGCGGCCGGTGCGGCGGAGCTTGCGCTCTCCTGCGCGCTTCTGTTCGTGCCCGGCAGCTCTGCGGTTCTCGATGTCTGCGGGGGCGGCCTTGGCTTTGCCGCCGGGGGATTCGGAACGTATTACACCGTTGTTTCTGCGGTCTGCTTCTTCTTTGCGCTGGTGTTTTCCGGATTTTACTTTAAGCGCCGCGGAGAACACCTTGGACGCTTCTATATGTTCTGGCTGCTGACAGAGGGGGCCGTCGCCGGAGTTTTTCTTTCGGCGGATCTCTTTACGCTCTTCCTCTTCTTCGAACTGATGGGGCTTGCTTCGTGGGTGTGGGTCATGCACGAAGAGACTCCGGAGGCGGGGAAAGCTGCGGACACTTATCTCGGCATATCCGTCATAGGCGGACTCGTTATGCTTATGGGCATCCTTCTTGTGCGGTCCTCTGCCGGAACTCTTAAATTTTCGGAGCTTGCTTCGGCCTGTTCCGTCTCGGAGAGCTCCGGAAGGCTTTCTGCGGCGGCTGTGTGCCTGCTCTTTGGTTTCGGCGCAAAAGCGGGTATGTTCCCGCTCCACATCTGGCTTCCGAAAGCTCACCCGGCGGCTCCGGCTCCGGCAAGCGCAGTGCTCTCCGGCATACTGACCAAAACGGGCGTTTTCGGAATCGCCGTGACGCTCTGCCGGGTCGCGCCGAACGCGCGGTCGTTCGGAACGGCCGTCATGCTTCTCGGCACGGCGACGATGCTCGTCGGCGCGCTTATGGCAGTGGTTTCGGCGGATATCAAGCGCACGCTGGCCTGTTCCAGCGTTTCCCAGATCGGATTTATACTTATCGGGGTCTCCGTATGCGCAATGACGGGCGGCGAAAACTCCGCTGCCGCGTACGGAACGCTTCTGCACATGACGAACCATTCCGTCTTCAAGCTTATCCTCTTTTGCGTTGCGGGAATCATATACGCAAATGTTCACAGCCTCGACCTTAACAAGATCAGGGGCTTCGGAACGGATAAGCCGCTGCTTAAAACTTTCTTCTGCATCGGAGCGCTTGGAATCGGCGGCTTTCCGCTCTTTTCGGGCTATGCGAGCAAAACTCTGCTCCACGAGGGGATCGTGGAGCTCGGCGAAGCTTTTGGGGGCTCGCGGCTTGTCACGTGCGTCGAATGGCTCTTTCTGATTGCCGGAGGACTCACCGCTGCGTATATGCTGAAGCTTTTCTTCTGTGTGTTCACGGGGAAACCTGCGGTCAGGACCGAAAAAAAGTGCATGAACGCAGCGACTGCCGTTGTTTTGGGAATTGCCTCGGCGGCAGTGCTCGCCGTCGGCGCTGCGCCGGGAAAAATCGGGCTCGGGCTTGCGTCGCCGGCTTTGGATCTTTTTTCTTCGGAAAAGCTTCTTCCTGAGACGGCGTTCTTTTCCCTGGAAAGTCTGAAGGGCGCGGCGATATCGCTTTCCATCGGAGCGGCGCTGTATTTCGGAGTTGTGCGGACGCTTGTCGACCGGAAATCCACGGACGGACGCAGGGTATACCGCAGCCTCATCCCCGAAAAGCTTGAGCTTGAAACCCTGTATCGGTTTGTTCTCTTAAAGCTTCTGCCTGCGGTCTGCGGCTGGACCATGAAGGTGCTGAGCGATATTCCGGACATTGTCACCGTTTTGCTGCACCGCACCGTGTTCCGTGAAAACAAAAAGCACTATATTCCCGAAAAAGGCACGCGCGTCACCCACATTGCGGGACTCGCCGCAGACAGAGTTTTTCCATTGGAAAAGAGGAAAAAGCACCGCTCCTTTGAGGACGTGTTTGCAGACGCCTATGAAAACTTGCGGGATGAAAACCGCATAGTCGTGCGAAGTCTTTCTTTCAGCCTTCTTGCGGCCTGCGCCGGCATTGCGCTGACGCTGATATACATTTTCATTCGCCTTATCATCGCCTGAGGACAGCATCGGCGTCCTTTGTATTTATTTAAGTTGCAGGTGATTCAACAATGATGTCAGTTTTTCTTTCCTTGGCGCTTGCCCTCATATTCGGGCTTTTGTTCACGCGCCTTACAAGCTTGCTCAAACTCCCGGACGTCACGGCTTATCTCATTGCCGGAGTTCTTATCGGGCCTTACTGCCTCGGACAGCTTGGAATCCCGGGAATCGGCTTTACAAGCTTTGAAGAGCTTGAAAACGTCGGTTTTATTTCAAATGCGGCCCTCGGCTTCATTGCGTTTGCAATCGGAAGTGAATTTAAGCTTTCACAGCTTAAAAAGACCGGAAAACAGGCGCTTGTTATCGGTGTTCTGCAGGCGGTCATAACGACTCTCGTGGTGGACGCCGCCTTGCTGGGGCTTCATATGCTCATTGGCGGCAAGCTCAGCATTCCTGCGGCAATAACGCTGGGGGCGATCGCCTCCGCAACGGCTCCGGCGGCGACGCTCATGGTCGTGCGTCAGTACAAGGCAAAGGGAAAGGTCACGGACGTTCTTTTGCCGGTCGTTGCCCTTGACGATGCGGTGGGTCTGGCGCTTTTTGCGGTGTCGTTCGGAATCGCAAAGGCGATGTCCGGAGGGGAGCTGGACGTATATTCGATCATCTGCAACCCGATTATCGAGATAGTGGCTTCCCTTGCTCTGGGGGCCGTGCTGGGCGTTATCCTGACGCAGTTTGAGCGGATGTTCCGTTCCAACCGAAACAGAATGGCCATAATAATCGGTTTTGTAATCGCGACGGTCGGAATTTCAATGCTGAAATTCCACATCGGACCTGTGGAAGTCGGATTTTCATCGCTGCTTGTGTGCATGATGCTGGGTACGGTGTTCTGCAATTGCTGTCCCCTTGCGGATGAGCTCATGGATCTGTCCGACCGCTGGTCCGCGCCGCTGCTTGCGCTGTTTTTCGTTATTAGCGGCGCCGATCTCGAGCTTGGCGTTTTTGCCGACCTGGCCGTCGTCGGGATCGGAGTTGTCTATATCCTTTCGCGCTGCGTCGGAAAGTATTTCGGAGCATTTTTTTCAAGCGCGCTGGTGAACGCCGACCCTGCGGTGAAGAAATATCTCGGCATAACCCTTTTCCCCCAGGCGGGAGTGGCGCTGGGGATGTGCGTGACCGCCTCGGCTCTTCCCGGGGACGGCGCGATCATAAGAAATATCATCCTTTTCGGCGTTTTGATCTACGAGCTTGTGGGCCCGCTTCTTACGAAGATTTCGCTTACGAAGTCGGGAGATATCGTTGCCCCGGGTGAAGAGGTTGTCCACCGCAGAGAGCGAAAGCTTGAAGCCGCAAAGAAATCCTGACGGGTAATACGCGCATATGTACAAGCCCCGTTCCGGATCCTGGAATAAGGATTCGGAACGGGGCTGTGTTGTTTGCGAAAAGGGAATAAAACGACGCTGCGTATTTGAAAAAGCCCGAGCTTTTTCGGACGGATCAGTGGACGCGCTTTTCGACGATTTCCGTGATGAAGGGGATTTTTGCGTCGCCGTAGTTTTTTGTGAAGCATTTTACCGCGGCGATGATCGTGAAGACGGTGACGGTGATCGAAATAACACAGGCCGCAGCAATGAGTACCCATCTCACAACGGGAATCCAGCAGAGCATTCCTGTTACGGAGTCAACCGCATAGCAGAGCCCGGCCGACATGACCGCGGACCAGAGAATGACTCTGTCCCCGCGGAGAAGCGTGCGTTTCTCAACGAGCACCGCGATGAGCGCGATCGGCCAGATCAGAAAGCCAAGACCAAGGCATATGTTTGCAGGCATTCCGAGTATTTTTGTTCCCATTCTTTTTGAAGTCTCCTTTTTGAACTTTGTATCTGCGTTCTCAGCACATATTATAACTTATTTATGCGGAAAATGAAATGCCTGTTTTGATTTTCTGCGCGGTTTTGCACGTTTTTTTTGCGGGGACGGTGTCCGGAGGCAGAAAAGGCCGCTTTTTGTCAGTCAAAACAAGGCTGAATCCCGCCGCGGCAAATGCGATGGGCGTTTTGCCGCCGGGGGAGGTCATCTCCGGCGCGCCGGAAATGATCCGGCCCGTGGGCGAGGAGCAAAGCGTACAGGGAAGAGTTGCGCGGGTGGTGATGCGGCATTTGCTTATCGCTTTACAGCCAGCTTGAGATCAGAGGTATTGTGAGCGAGCTTGCCAGAGTCGAAAGAAAAACGCCGACCGACGCGGTCTTTTCGTCGCCCCCGTATTCCTTTGAAAGAATAACTGAGAACACCGCCGCCGGCATTCCGGCCACGAGTACGGGTATGCCGCGGACAAGGGGATCCAGCTCAAAGGGCATAAGACAGAGGAAAACGAGCCCGGGTATTGCGATAAGCCGGCAGACGCAGGCGAGCATGATCCGCCAGTTTTTGAAAATTGCGCCGGGCTTTACCGTGGCAAGGACGCAGCCAATGACGAGCATGGAGAGGGGCACCGTCATGTCCCCGATCATATCGAGCGTTTCGTAGACGGGACCGCTGTGAAAAACGGCGTAGACCGGGCTTTCGTTCCAAAGCGGGGACAGGACGAAGAACAGAACGCCGGTGCAGACGGCGACGGTCCCCGGGTTCAGGAACATATCTTTCGGACGGACCGCGCCGGAACCGTCTCCGCGGCGGAGCAGCCAGATGCCCAGAGAATAGGCCAAAATATTGAAGGGAATATTGAAAAAAGCTCCGTAGAAAATCGCCTCTTCCCCGAGAACCGCACGGAGCACCGGAAAGCCCATGTAGGCGGCGTTGGAAAAGACAAGCATGAACTGGTAAACTCCGGCGTCGCGTTTCGGAGTTCGGGTGAGTTTCACGAACGCAAAGCTGAAAGCCAGAGAAAGCGCGTAAAACCCGACGCTTATGCCCAGAAGAATTCCGGACTGGGCAAGCTTTTCCGTCGAAAATTCCTGACCCATGAAGGTGGAAAGATACATTGCCGGCATGGTAACGCGGGAGATGAGGGAGGAGATCTTGTCGGAACCGGTCTTGTCGATAAAGCCCGCCTTTGAAACGGCGAAGCCGATTGCCATCAAAAGAAAAAGAATTATTAGCTGATTTATAACCTGGGGATCCATTTCGTCACGTCCTTTCGCGGTCCAGGCGTGAAAGGGCCGCAGCGATGATTTTTGCATGGTCAAAGGCGATGCCGTTCCGGGAGACGATCCTGAAGCCAAGCTCCGGAAGTCCGGCGGAAAAGGCGTATTCCTCCACGTCGGCGGAGAGCTCCGTCTCCCCGCATGAGAGCTTTATGCGCCAGAGGGTCTTTTCCGTGTCGGAAGAGAGCTTTTCCCGCTCTGCCGAAAACCACTTTGCGTCGGCGGCGTCGTCGGCGGCAGAAACGCTGGGGAGGACGGCGCCAGCGGCAAGGTATGCACAGGTCACGGTCCAGCCCCGGGGATCCCTTCCGCCCTCTCCGAACGCGCCGAGAAGGGAAAGTCCCGCGGCGGAAACGCCGGTCTCTTCCAAGAGCTCTCTTGCGGCGGCGGCTTCCGGAGACTCGCCCGGGTTGCAGAAACCGCCGGGAAGCGCCCACCAGCCGCGGTAGGGAAAACCACCCCTGCGGATGAGGAGAAGTTTTTTCTCGGCCTCTCCGCAGAAGAAAAGAACGTCCGCCGTAACAGAGGGGCGGGGATAGTTTCCGGGGTCGTAGTTTTTCAGGTATTCAGCCTCTTCGGGAGAGGGGATATAGTCGTTCATTTTTGTTCCTCGGTTTCTTTTTTGATCTCATTGACGAGAATTGAGTATTTTTCCGCGCCGCAGAGCCGGTTCAGCGCGTCGACAAGCGCGGAGACGGAGAGCTTTGCCGGAAGGCCGAGCCTGTCGGTCAGCTTCCTGCGGAAAGCGGCGCTGTCCGCGCCGCCGAAAAAACCGTCGTCATAGAGCATGACCCTTGTGACGGGGGAAAGCGCGGGTTGGGGCTCTGCGCTGTCGACGGTCGCCCCGGCAGAGAGAACGGCGTTTATTATGACCTCGCGGCTCATGCCTTCCACGCCGAGAGTTCCTTCGGCGGAGGGGCGTTTTTTACGTTTTTCCTTTCCGGCGATATCCGGGATATAGGCGTGTTTTACGGTTCCGGGAGGAACGCATTTCGAAACGCGGCTGCGGATCATGAAACCGGCGGAGTCGGAGTCGGTCAGGACGATCAGACCGCAGGAGGAGGCGTATTTTGAAAGCTGGGCCCGGAGCGGGGCGTTTTTATATATGCCGAAGCCGTTGAGCTCAATGACCGCCGTGTCAAAGCAGGCGCGCACGGCGTGGGCGTCGTAGCGTCCTTCCACGGCAATCGCTTCGCGTATGCGCAGTTTATCCATGGCGATCCCCTTTGCAGAGAGAGAATATCAGCGCGTCAAGCTCTACTCTGTCGTTGAGTCTTCCGTAAAAGCCCTTCTGTTCCTCCAGGGCGCAGAGCTTGACGGCCTTGCGAAGACGCTCCGCGCTGAACGCGCGGGCCTGGCGGAGGTGGATGTCCGCGGCGTAGGTGCTGCGGACGCCGAAAGCCGACATATAGTCGGCGCGGCTCTTGCCGCTGTCGATTGTCAGCCGCGCCGCGTAAAGCCGGCGCATTGCCGCGCCGATCTGCGCGACCGCTTCTTCCCGGCGGAGCTTTTGCTTCATCAGTATCTCGAGCTGGGCTTCCGCCCCGGCGATATCGCGCGCGGCGACGGCGTCGGTCAGGGAGAAAATGACCGCTTCGGCGACGGGGGTAACGACTGCGTCGATGTCGGCGCGGGTGATATCCGTCCCGCGGGCGTAGGCCGCGACCTTTTCGATCTCGGGTATTGCCGCGTACATGAGCCCGCCGCACAGTCCGGCAAGATAGGCCGCCTCTGCGGACGAACAGTTTTTGCCCAGCGCAGCCATTCTGCGGCGGATCCAGCGGTTGAATTCGTCGGCCGCGGGGCGGGAAAAGCACACGCTTTTTCCGAAAGAGGAAAAGGCCTCCGCAATTTTTTTGTTGGGCCTGGAGCCTCCGGGTTCGGTTTCGCCCCAGACGAAGACAAGGCAGGTCTCCGGAGGGATTGAAGAGAGAATACCCGGGGCGGCCGCCGCAAGCTTTGCGTCGGGACTCAAAATGTCTACCTCCCGGACGATGACGAGGCTTCTCTCGGTCAGAAAAGGACAGCTCAGCACGGCGTCCGAAAGAGCCTGGGGAGTGCAGTTTTTTCCGTTGAGGATGCGGATACTGCTGTCGTCGTCCCCGGCAAGTTTTTTTATGATCTCGCTTATATAAAATTCGCGAAGATAGCTTTCCTCGCCCCAGAAGAGATAGAGGCTCGAGATTCTGTTTTCGTTTATGTCTTTTCTCAGGCTGGCCTGGGGATAGTCCCCGGGCGTTTTTCTTATGGCCACAGCTTTGCTTCCTTTTTTCAGTCTTTGATGTATATTTTTCCGCGGCGGAAAACAATGCCGACGTCGCCGGAGGACGAGGTGCGGAGAGTTTTCAGTCCGAGCCTTTCCGCGTCGGACAAAAGCACCGGGGAGGGAACGTCCTTTTTCTCGCTGCCGGAGATAACGAGCAGTCCGTTTTCGGAAAGCCGGAGAAGTTCCGGGGCGGTGAAGCTGTCCCGCCCGCAGTTTCCGGCAAAAAGCAGCTCAAGCTCCGGGATATTCCGCGTGGCAAGCAGCCGGCGCTGGCTTTCGGCGGAGGTATAGCCGGGAATGAAGACCGACGCGCCGCCGTATTCGCAGAGAACGGCGGCAGTTCCGCGGGAGCTTCCGGACGAAAGCGGGACGAAGACGGAAAGACGGGCCTCCCCAAAGAGATATGCGGTGTCGCAGGAGATCACGTCCACAGGTACGCCGCGGCTTTCGGCAAGGGATATGAGCGCGTCGGCATCGGAGCGCTCTCCGGAATATGCGGCCAGGGCAAGCCGACGGACACGGCCGGAGCCGATGAGCTCGTCCGCGCCGGAGGAGTCCGGGGACGTCACGTTCGTGACAATGAGAAGATCGAGTTTCCGTATATTTTTTGCCTGCATCGCGTCGGTGAGCGCGGCGGCGGCGCCGCCTGTTGAAGAAGTGCAGTCCACGGCCACTGCGGCGCCTTTGTTTTGAAGCAGCGTGCACGAACCCATTCCGACGTCTACGGAGGTCACGCGGAGCTCTCCCCGGAGAAGAACGAAGCCGAGCGCAAGCGAGAGCGCGGCCGCGCCCAGGGCGGCCGCAGCGGTTTTGAGGGCGGGCCGCCGGACTTTCAGGGCGAAAAGGAGAATTCCGGAGACATAGGCGGCAAGTATTGCCGCGGAGACAAGGGCCCCGTCGGTTCCGAGAACGGAAAAGGGGAGTCTTGCGAAGAAATGTATCATGATTTCAAGAACTTCGGCTCCGAGGCGGACGAAAAACGCCGGTATAAGCCCAAGAGGAAACCATATGCACGAGACAAGCAGTGAAACCATGCCCAGGACGAATACTGCGGAAGTCACCCAGGAGAGCAGAATGTTTGAAAACACGGACACAAGCGACAGCTTTTTGAAATAGAGCATGGTGAGCGGAGCGGTGAAGACAGCGGATGAAATTGAAACTGCCGCTGCGTTTGCCGCGGCGCGGAAGAGCTTCGACGGAAATTTTGAGAGCTTTTGAAACGGCGCGGAAAGCTTTTCCCTGAGCTTTTCGCCGGTCATGAGTATGCCGAGCACCGCGCAGAAGGAGAACTGAAGCCCGATGTCCCCTATGGAACAGGGGTTGAGGCAAAGCAGCAGCACCAGTGAAAAGGCGAGCGAGGAGTAGCTGTCGCTGTCCCTGCCGAGAAGCCAGGCGGTAAGGACGGTTATCTGCATTACGCCCGAACGGACGACGGAGGGCTCAAATCCGGTGACCGCCATGAAGATCAGAACCGTGGCGATAGCCGTAAAGTGGGTCCAGCGGCGTTTTCCGAGCAGGAGCACGGCGGAAACGCAGAAAGAGAGGTGCATTCCGGAAACGGCGAAAATGTGCGAAACGCCGGCAGATGAAGCGTCGGAGGAGAATTCGTCGGAAAAGCCGCTTTTGTCGCCGAAGAGAAGCGCCCGCATCAGAAAGGCGTTGTCGCCGAAAAGTTCGGAGCAGCGGGAGAGCGCGGCGCGGCGGACGTATTTGTGCCAGTTGAAGAATGTCGCTCCGCCCTCGCTGACGAGGGCGGCGTCTTCCGTCAGGTATCCGGTCAGATATATGTTCTCTGCGCGGAAGTACGTCTTTGACCGGAACCTTCCCGTGTCCTCGGGAGAACGGAAAAAGACCTTCGCCCGGATAACCGTTCCGGGTTCGATTTCCGGCAGATCGCAGTAAGCTTTCAGGCGTACAAGATAGGGGGAGGGTTTTCCGTCGGTCAGCACGCGGGCGGTTATGTTCCCTTCGGAGGGAAAGTCCGCGGCGCGAAGCTCGACTGACGTGCAGGAACCGGCGTACCCTGCGGCGGAAGCGCCGAGGGTTTCTGTATAGATGTAGAACCACAGGGCCATCGCGCAGAAACCGATGAAAAAAGCGGCGGCGTCCCGGGGAAAGCCGCGCAAGTCAAGGGCGGGAACAAGCCGGCAGATGCACCATGCTCCGATTCCGGCAAGGGGGGCAATGAGAAGAAAAACGGGGCCCGAACCGAAAAGAACCCCGCAGAGCGCCGCAGCCGCTGCGGCCGCCGCGGCGATGAAAAAATGTTTGCGCACAGTCCGGAAGCCTCCCTTCCGCCGCTGAAAACCGAAATTGTTTTTTTCGCAAATAACAGTTGATACCGTACTGAAAATGTGATAAAATATAAATTAAGATTTTATTTACCAAAGATACCGGGGTGTTTTATATATGGCAGACAGAATGAGACTGTTGGAGCTTTGTCTCCGCGAGTGCGCCGCAACTTTCGGCTGGAATCTGAACGGAAACTATCTTTCGTGCAGCAAGGGTTACCTTTCCTTTCTGCTTTTGCCCTCGCTTTCGGAAAAGGCAATTGAATATTCGCTTTCCTATCGCTATTCTTCCTTTGACAGAGTGTACCACGCCGTCACAATGGCGAACATCTACCCCGGATATACGATTATCGAAACCTATCAGCACGTTGAGTCCTGGAGCCTGATGGGTGTTTCCACGGCCATGAGATCGCTGACCTCCAAGGCCGACCGCTTTGCCCAGGCGCTTTCCGAAAGGATAATCAACGTGGACGACAATATCGGTTTTCTGAACTATCTCCAGAAGCGCGACATAAAGGAAGGGCTTCGCCCGCGCAGCATCACAACGGAGATAATCCTGACTTATCTTCTGACGGGCGACAACGAAAATGCCATTGCGACGGCAGAAGAGGCCATCCGCTCCGGAGACACGGGCAACGGCGTTTATCAGTCCATGATCGACTATGCGCGCCGGCTCATATGACGGGGGGATATTTCACGCATATATTATATCCCATCCCTAAATTTGAGTCAACAAGATAATTTTCTTTTGGGGATTTTTTGGAAAAACGGTTCACAAAAGAGAAAAAACAATGAAAAAAACGCGGTTTCGGAAAAGTGCGGAACCGCGTTTTCTTTTTGCAGTTAATAATAAAAGGGAGCGGGATTCAGCCCCGTGAAAGAGTTGACATGGAGACGGTGACCGCTTCGATCTCGCGCCGTGAGAGAATTTCCCGGGCTTCATCGGCTGTGGAGATAAGTCCGCCGGCAATAAGCGGGACGCCGAAGGTGGCGCGGAGCTTTGAATAAAGTGCCGGGCACGGCGCGGGAAGAAATTCGACGTAGTCGGGTTTTGTCCGCGCAACGGAGGCGGCGCTTCTGGAAAGCGCAGCGGAGTCGATGAGAAACACACGCTGAACCGCCGTCACGCCGAGGGTCTTTGCTTCGTCGATGGCGGCAGCTTTTGTGGAGATGATGCCTTCCGGGTGGAGTCTTACCACGAGGTATGCTGTCCCCGCCTCGTCCGGGGCAAGTCCGCTTATCAGGTCGCAGTGTATAAGCGCCGTTTTTCCGGCGCTGTGCAGGGAAGAAAAGACGGTGTCCAGGTCGGAGATCCGCCAGTGCATCAGGACACAGCGGCTGTATTCGCTTTTCAAAAAGAGGCGAAGCTGGGGAAAATCGTTGACGGCGGGGATTATGCCGGAGACAGGCGCTTTCACAGGCGTATACCAAAGACCTCAGCCGCAGCGGCGTCGGCCTCGTCGGGCGTGAGAACTTTCTCGCAGACTCCGGAAGCTGAAAACTCGCGGAAAACGTCGCCGTCAAGGGTGATGCGCTTTCCGGGGCGGCGGATGGAGAGAATGGGCTTTTTGTTGAAGGGGGAATCAGGCGCGAACTCGCACCAGAAAGAGGCAAAGTCAAAGTCCGGGGCCAGCTGGATCTCTTCCGTGAACCCGTAAACGTCGCGGCGTCCTCCGCCGTGAACTTCGGTCAGGACGACTCCGTACACCGGGTCGGCCCGGAGCGAATAAATTCCGTTTTCCTGAACGGAATCCTGACCGAAAACATAGGGGACGGGCCTCAGCGGTATTGCCGCTCCGACGCCGACGTCGCAGAGAAACTCTTTTTTATCGGCGGTTCTGACCCGGAGCACCTGATGGCGGCGCTTGGGGATCCCATCGGCGTCGCGAAGGTATCTCGCGACATAATCTGTGACCTGAAAGCCGAGGGTCCTGAGGAGAATGCCAAAGAGCCTGTTCAGCTCAAAGCAGTAGCCTCCGCGCCTTTTCAGCACGATTTTTTCGTACAGCGAGTCCTCGGACAGGCTGATGCGCTTTTGGCGAAGTATGTCGAGATTTTCATAGGGTACTGCAAGCAGATGGGCGTACTGCAGTTCTGAAAGATATTCTGCGGAGGCGGTTTCCGAAAAACCTGCTCCGATGCGCCTGAGATATTCTTTCGCCTGTTCTTTAGTCATGCTTTTCCTCCGGAGAGAAGGGAATCGGTTCCCATCCCCCATATGTTCATATATTTTTCCGGGAAACAAAAATTTTCAGCCCTCTTTGACGCCGCGGAGAACTTCTCCGGTGACTTCAAAGAGCGCCCGTCCCGCAGTGAGGTCTGCGAGCGCGTCTTTGACGCGGCCGAGAGCCTCGGCGGGGAGCAGCAGCCGCACGGAGACGTCGGTTCCGTATTCAACTCCGTCGACTTTGCATGGAAGACGCTTCAGAAGGTCTTCCGCCGGGGCCCAGTCGGAATAGCCCATGAGAGCTTCGGCCGTCAGAAACGGCATCATACGGCATTTTCCTGCGGCGTCCAGCGTTTTTTTTGCTGATGCCGCATATGCCCTGACCAGTCCGCCCGCTCCGAGCTTTATCCCGCCGAAGTAGCGTGTGACCACGAGGCAGGTGTCGCGGACGCCCTCCCGGGTCAGAACCTCCAAAGCGGGTTTTCCGGCGGTTCCGCCGGGTTCTCCGTCGTCGGAAAAGCGGATGACATTGCCTTCGCGGAGAATGTAGCAGAAGACATTGTGGGTCGCGTCGGAAAACTCCGAAGACACTTCGGCGATAAAGGCTTTGGCTTCTGCCTCGGTGGTAACGCAGCGTATGCTTCCGATAAAGACGGACTTTTTTTCCGTGAATTCGCTTCTTCCGTTTCCTGAGGTGATGTATCCGTCCATATCAGCTTTTTTTCGTCAGCTTTTCAAGCTGACCGTAGGTTTTCGCGTCGCATTTTCCGGAGACGAGTATCCCGTCGTTCCCGTATTCAACGGTCTGGAGCGAAGCGGTGCGGTAGAGCATATCAAGGGCGGAGGCGCAGGAGTAGGGGATGACGGAAGTGAATTTTACCGAGCGGGAGTCGAGGTTTTGGCGGATCATCTCTTTAAGGCTGTCCAGCCCCTCCCCCGTGACGGACGAGATGCAGACCCTGTTTTCGCCCGCGGGAAGCCGGAAGGGCGCGCGGTCGGCCTTGGTGAAGACATAGATCGTCGGCGTTCCCGGTTCGCACAGTTCGTTTGCGAGGCTTTGGGTCACCTGCATCTGTTCCTGGTAGGACGGATTTGAAATGTCGGCAACGTGGAGAACCAGGGACGCATAGCGCAGTTCCTCAAGAGTTGCGGAAAAAGCGCTGACAAGCTGGGTGGGAAGCTTTGATATGAAGCCGACGGTGTCGGAGATGAGCGCTTCGCTGCCGTCGGAAAAGGAAAGGCGGCGGGTCGTTGTGTCGAGGGTGTCGAAAAGCCGGTCGCCGGTGTGGATCCCCGCGTCGGTAAGAGCGTTTAAGAGCGTGGACTTTCCGGCGTTTGTGTAGCCCACGAGGGCGACGAGGGGGACGCCGGTCTTTTCCCGGCGGCTGCGCTGGACTTCGCGGGAGCGCTTTAACTCTTTGAGCTCGGTTTCGAGCCTTGTCACGCGCTCGCGGATGCGGCGGCGGTCGGTTTCGAGCTTTGTTTCGCCCGGGCCGCGGGTGCCTATCGGGCTTTTTCCGCCGGAGGCCGTCTGGCGCGAGAGATTTTTTCCCTGGCCCATGAGTCTCGGCAGAAGGTATTTGTACTGGGCAAGCTCGACCTGAAGCTTTCCCTCGGCGCTTTGGGCGCGTTCGGAGAAGATGTCGAGAATGAGCCCTGTGCGGTCCATGACGGCGCAGTCGAGTATGGCCTCCAGATTTTTCATCTGGACCGGGGAGAGCTCGTTGTCGAAGACGACGAGGTCGGCCTCAAGCCTGCGGACGTATTCGGCAAGCTCGGCGGCCTTGCCTTCGCCGAGGAAAAACGCCGGATCGGGAGCTTCCCTGGACTGTATGAACCTTCCGACAGCTTCTCCGCCGGCGGTATCCACAAGGGCGGCAAGCTCATCAAGGCTGCCGTCGTCGGCAGTGATGCCAAGGTCCCTTCGCGTGGCGTTGAGTCCGGCAAGGATCACGCGCTCGCGCTTTTCTTTCGCGGGAACGGAAAAATTGATTATTTCCAAAATGTCACCTCCGGGGCGGTCCGGTCATAGTATGTACGGGGGCGGGACGGGAACACCCGTCCCGGAGACAGAAATCGCTCCTTTTATATACGGGCTGCCGCAGGCATTGGCAGCCCGGTTTGTTTTTTGCGTATGCGTTTTCAGCGGCAAAAAAATTTTTCTGCAATGGAGATTATACCATAAAACAGCGGCGTTGTGAACAGAGCCGATGTGTTTTTTTGCTTTTGTTTACAAAATTGAAGTTGCCAGAGCGCGCGCAATATAGTATAATAAAAATGAAATACTGTATTCGTAAACGGAGGGTGAGTCATGAAAAAGGCGAGGTGCTGGCTGGCTGCGGCGCTTGTATCGGTTTGCGCGCTGCTCTCCGGATGTTCGCTCCTCGACGGGGGCAATCTTTTGATGCTTCCGGATATCTCCCCGGACCAGCGAAAGCTTCTGCAGCTTGTAAACTCGGTGACGGCGAATTCGTCCTGGGTCGTGACTTCTCCGGCGTCCGGGGACAATCTCTCTACGATGCAGTTTGTCGATTTTTTCGGAGACGGCATAAGCGAGGCGGTAAGCTTTTTCAGAAATTCTTCGGAAATGCGCCTTCGCGTGGGCCTGTATTCAAAGACGAGGAGCACGGGATATACCGAGCTCTGTACTTTTCAGACGGAAGGATACAGTGTCGAGGAAGTGATATACTCCGACGTGGACGGAGACAGGGCGCTTGAGATACTTCTTTTTGTGGGGTACGAGAGCGGTTCTATTTACGGCGTGGAGGTATATAAAATAAGAAACAGTTCGGCGGAGAGGATTTATTCCGGCGCCTGCACGGCGTACGCCGTGTTCGACATGACGCGCGACGGGAACTCCGAACTTATTTTACACCACGAAGAGAGTTCGGGCGGAGCCGGAAACGCATACGCCGAGCTCCTGACCTTTGAGAACGAAAAGGCCGAATGCCTCGGATATGCGCCCGTGTCGTCGGGCGGGGGAAAGCCCGGATCCGCTGTCTGCGGAAAGCTTAACAACGGGATGTCGGGGTGTATATTCGACAGCGCTCTGCCCGGCAGCGGAGTGCCGATTTACGTTTCGGACGTTCTCACGTGGACGGTCTTCGGCGGATTTGAAAACCTTTCGTACAGCGATGGCTGGGGATATGCGTATACGACCCTGCGAAACACTGAGGTTTTTTGCCGGGATATCGATTTTGACGGGTTCCTGGAGATACCCCAGACCGAGGAAATGCCGGTGAACTCCGCAGGCGTACAGAGCGCCGGTTCTCCGGGAATTTACACATACTGGTATGGATATAACGCCGACGGACAGCTTGTGCAGAAAAACCTGACATATATGTTTCCGGACGGAAGCTGGTACTTTATAATGCCCCCGTCGTGGAGCGGGACGGTGTACGTAACGACCGGAAGCATGGACGGGCTCACAACGCTCACGTTCAGCGCGGACCGAAACGACCGTTCAAACCGTCTTCTGACGATCTACCGGACGGATGCGGACGAAAACGGTGTTCTGCTGCCGGAAGGCGCCTTTTCTGTGGGCGCTTTCGGAGGATACAGTTACTATGCCCTGATCGGTCTTCCGGACGAGCTGAGCCCTCTGGCCGACGATATGTACCTGTCCGGAGCCAAAGACGTGATGAGCCGCTTTGTGACTGTGGATGCGTTCGGAGACGCGGCGAAAGCGGCAAAATGAAAAACTGAAACGGAGAGGAAAAGCGTTGAAGATACTTATACTTGACGACGAGCCCGCCATAAGCGGGTTTGTGGAGATAAACCTGAAGCGGGCGGACTGTGAAACCGTGACGGCGTCAACGGGAGAGGAAGCGCTCTCCATTGTGGAAAACGATCCGGACATAGACATTGCGCTTTTGGACGTGATGCTTCCGGGAATCGACGGATTCGAAGTCTGCCGCAGGATAAGGGCGATGGGACGCAACATCGGAATAATCATGCTCTCCGCCAAGGCTCAGGAAATGGACAAGGTCACCGGGCTCATGATAGGAGCGGACGACTATGTGCCGAAGCCTTTTTCCATAACGGAGCTTATCGCGCGCATCGACTCGCTTTCAAGGCGGCTTTCCGGCAGAGAGTTCGTCCTGAAAAAAAAGGACACGGAGATCGTGTGCGGAGAATTCCGCCTGAACAAGGAGAGCAGACAGTTTTTCAGGGGGAAAAAAGAGATAACTTTGACCCAGCTGGAATTTCTGGTCATGCAGTATTTCATGTCAAACAGGAACAAGGCGATTTCCAGGGATGAGCTTCTCGACGCGGTGTGGGGGAGCAGCTATTTCGGCGACGCCAAAATTGTCGACGTGAACGTCAGACGCCTGCGCATAAAAGTGGAAGACGATCCGGCAGATCCGAAGCACCTCGTCGCCGTATGGGGCTTCGGATATAAATGGGTCGGCTGAGCTGGCAGGGGACGGGAGAGGAGCCGGATGTACAGCGGACTTAAAAAAAACTGGATAAAGAGCTGTCTGGCTGTGATCGTTGCAATGCTTGCCGCGGTGGTCGCTGTGTTTGCCGTGACGGTTTACGTTTCGTATTACAACAATCTGACGTCCATTCTTATCACCCGCGCGGACAGCAGCGCGAGGCTTTTCAGATCCTACATAAACACCTCGTACAGGGAGTTTTACGAGGGAGCCGCACGTTATGCCGAGAGTCTTGTGGAAAAAGACCGGCTGGAGTGTGAAATCGTCGACCTGGACGGAAAGGTGATATATTCTTCGTCCTTTGCGCTTTTGACGGGGTACGTGCCGGGAACTCCGGACGTTTCCTCGGCTATGGAACAGGAAAAAACGAGCTCCTATGTGGGAAAGGACTCCGTCACGGGTCAGAGGGTGATGTCCGTGTCGGCGCCGTTATATCTTGTGAGCGGAGAGCTTGTGGGCGCGATCAGGTATGTGACGGGGCTTGAGCTTGTGAACTCCAGAATACTGACGCTGTGCAGTCTGAGTACGCTTGTGGCGGCGGGAGGCGTTCTGCTGGTGTTTCTGAACGGAGCTTATTTTCTAACTTCGATCCTGAATCCGATAAAACGCCTCAACGCCACGGCAAAGGAGATCGCTTCGGGAAAATACGGCACGACGATAGATTACGACCGCGACGACGAGATCGGCGAGCTTGCCCAGTCGCTGAACTTCCTGTCGGGGGAAATCGCGCGCAGCGCAAAGATCAAAAACGAGTTCATCTCCTCGGTCTCCCACGAGCTCAGAACTCCGCTTACGGCCATAAGCGGCTGGGCGGAGACGCTTATGGTCGAAGAGAAAGACCCGGAAAGCATTCAGGCAAAGGGTCTTGAGGTCATACAGCACGAGAGCATGCGCCTTCGCGACATGGTGGAGGAGCTTCTGGACTTTTCGCGTGTCGAGTCGGGACGGATTGTTCTGAACAAAACCGTGTTCGATCTGAACGCGGAGCTTGAAGACACGATTTTTATGCTGGAACAGCGGCTTGCGCAGGACGGCATTCACATTGTGTACAACGACGGGACCGAAGAGGCGCTTATCCTGGGAGATCCCCAGCGAATCAGACAGGTCTTTGTCAATGTCATTGACAACGCAAGAAAGTTTTCGGAGAGAGGTTCTTCGATTGACATAACCATCGAAGAGTGCGCAAAGGATCGTTCCGGCTTCGTCGCCGTGACGGTTAAGGACTTCGGCTGCGGAATTTCTCCGGAGGATCTGCCCCACGTAAAGGACAAGTTCTTCAAGGGCAGCACGGACAAAGCCGGCAGCGGCATCGGTCTTGCCCTTAGCGACGAGATCGTCAGGCTGCACGGCGGAACTTTAACGGTGAAGAGCACTCTCGGAGAGGGTGCTTCTGTCAGAATTGAACTGCCGCTGGCGTAGACCGGCGGATTGAAACGAGGCCAAGAGATGAAGAAAAGCAAATGCTACGAAAAATCCGGGAAAAAGACCATGATCGGGGGCCAGGCTCTTATCGAAGGCATATATATGCGCGGGCCGAACCGGACGGCGACCGTTGTCAGAAAGTCCGACGGGACTCACGTTGTCAGAGAAAAAGAGTACAAACCGGCAAAGAAAAAGTGTCCGATACTGGGCTGGCCCTTTGTACGCGGAATATTCGTTTTCGGCGGAGCGATCAAGGACGGCGTTTCCGAGCTTATGTTTTCCGCCAACGAGTGCGAGATCGGCGAGGAGGGCGAACCGACGAAATTTGACCTCTGGGTAGAGAAAAAGCTCGGAAAGGAGCGGGCGGAAAAGCTGCTTATGGGCTTTTCCGTGGTGGTCGGCGTGCTTATGCCGATCGCGCTGTTCATACTTCTCCCCGCGCTTTTGTCGTCGTTCGTGGATTTCGGCGGGCGCTTGTGGCTTAGAAACCTTGTTGAAGGCGTTCTCAGAATGGGAATATTCCTGCTTTTCATCTTTTTGACGTCCCGAATGAAGGATATGCGCCGTGTCTATGCCTTCCACGGCGCGGAGCACAAGACGATCCACTGCTATGAATCGGGTGAGGAGCTTACCGTTGAAAACGTCCGCCGGCACACGAGAAAGCATCCCCGCTGCGGAACAAGCTTTCTCTTTGTCGTCATGCTGATATCCATAATTTTCTTTTCGTTTGTCAGAACGGAGATATGGTTCCCCGGAGTCACGGCGAAGTGGGCCGTGACGCTGATACGTCTTGCGTCGAGGCTTGTGCTTCTTCCGGTCGTTCTGAACATCAGCTATGAGTTCAACCGAATTGTGGGAAGGTACGACAATTTTCTGACGGTCGCGCTGCGCTGGCCGGGAGTTGCAATGCAGTCGATGACCACGAACGAGCCCGACGACGAGATGATCTCTGTGGCGATTGACGCCATAAGGCGCGTTATCCCCGAAAACGGAGAAGACGACAAATGGTGATGCGGGAGCTTGCGGGGAAGCTGAAAAATTCGCTTCTGAAGCTTGGCCTGACTCCGGAGTCGGCTTCCCTCGAAGCGCTGGAGCTTGCCTGCTTTGCCGCAGGAATACCCCGGGACCGATATTTTTTCAGCCAGGAGCGGGAGCTCCCTCTGAGGGTTTCGCCGGAAGAGCTGACGGCGCGCAGAGCTTCGGGGGAACCGCTTGCCTACATAATCGGGGAGTGGGACTTTTACGGGCTCACCCTGAAAACTGACAGGAGAGCGCTCATCCCGCGGGACGACAGCGTTTCCGTTCTGGAGCTTTTTCTGGAAAAGCTTCCGAAGTGCCCCGGAGAGATCCTGGATCTCTGTACGGGAACGGGATGCCTCGGCATTGCCGCGGCAAAGGAAAGAGCGGATATACGGGCTGTGCTTGCGGATCTGTCTCCGGACGCGCTGGCTTTGGCAAAAGAGAACTGTTCGCTTTGCGGCCTTGCGGACAGAGTTTCCGTTGTGCCGGCGGATGCTTTCGGGAAGCCTCCCTTTGAAGACGGCGCTTTTGGCGGCATGATATGCAATCCGCCCTATCTTCGGACGGAGGAGCTGGATATGAAGACTCCGGAGCCGATTATGGCTCTTGACGGAGGAGAAGACGGACTGGACTTTTACAGAGCCGTTGCGTCCGGCTGGAAACGCGTGCTTAAGCCGGGAGCGCCGCTGTGCTTTGAGGTCGGCATGGGGCAGGATGCGGACGTGGCGGAAATTCTGCAAAGAGAGGGCTTTTCCGGGGTCGTGACGGGGAAGGACCTTTCGGGTATTACCCGTGCGGTTTGTGCAGTTAAATAGAAATTTTCCGAAAGCACCGTTTTTGGTGCTTTCATTAATCTCGGCAGTGTGATATAATGCTTACCGAAGAGTCCAAAATAAAGGGAGGCCAGAAATATGTACGCATTCAGCAAACTGGAAACAGCCCGGGACGAGGGAATCAGCCTTTACAAACGCCGTGACGTGCGTTTTGAGGCGGAGAAACCTCTCGAAGCAGCGGGAGAATACACGATCGCCGTCGAATTTATCGACGGTATTGCGGAAAACGGTTCCGTTACGGTCAACGGCCGCGGAACGGAAGCGGTTGCAGGATGGACGATGTGCAATACCGGACGGAAGCGTCTCGGCGTGTATATTTGGTCGGCAAAAGAGGAAGACGTCGGGAAAAAGGCGGTTCTCGGAATCCGCGGAGTTCCGACTCTGACATCGGTGAACATGGTTCCCGGCAGGGACGGAGAGCTTATTGCCCGCGCAAAGGCTTTGCGTGTGAAGCCGGAAGACGTGAAATGTCCCCTTGAGCTCAAGCGCCCGATGCAGCTTGTTGCGACCGTCGGCGACCATTCGTTCTCCTGCTACCGGGATGAGCTTCCCGACACGCTGGACCGTATGGCAGAGCTTGTTCCGAAGATGCGTTCTTTGGGATTCAACGGCATTGAAAGCTACGTCCGCTGGGACATGGTGGAATATGAAAAAGACGTATTTGACTGGAGCTATTACGATGCGGTCATCGAGCGCGGCGCCCAGTTCGGAATGAAGTGGTTCCCACTGGTCATCGGCGGTTCGGCATACGCCCTTCCGGAATGGTACAGAGAAACGACAGAGGGCTTTGAGGGTTTTGTGTGCCTTGAGCACGGCATCGAGAACAACTGCCCCACGATTTTCAACGAACAGCAGACGCCCTATGTTTCAAGATATCTCCATGAGTTCGGCCGCCACTACAACTCCATGGGAGACAAGGTGTTCGGCTGCCGCCTCGGGCCCAGCGGAAACTACGGAGAGAGCCAGTACCCCGCCGGAGGAAACTGGGGCTATAAGCGCCGGAAAGAGCATATGCACATCGGCTGGTGGGCCAACGACCGCATGGCCCATGTGAAGTTTGCCGCCGCAATGGAGAAAAAGTACGGCGAGATCGAAAAGCTCAACGCCGCCTGGGGCGACAGCTTTAAAGACTTTTCAGAAGTGAAGACCTTCCTCCCGGTCATGACCGACAACCGCCGCAAGCGCAAGGATTTTGTCGACTGGTACATGGACGAGATGACCGACTGGTGCAACCGCTGGGCCGTGTGGGTCAGGGAGGAAATGCCCGACCTTGACATTTATCAGAGCGCAGGCGGCTGGGGATATACCGAATGCGGCACCGACTTCACCGACCAGACCCGCGGCATGATCCCGGTCAAGGGCGGAATACGCGCCACAAACGAAGACGAGAGCTATGAGCTGAACTTTGCGATAACAAGAATGCTGTCCAGCGCGGCAAGGTTCTACGGCGTGAAATTCGGCTCGGAGCCGGCAGGCTTCGGAACGGTCAGAAGCGTGATGAACCGGCTTTACAATATCATCATCAACAACGGAAGCCACCTTTTCTACTATTATCCGAACATTACGGACAGCGAGCTCGGAAGCGAGCGCTGGCTCAAGTATTCCCCGCTTCTGGATGAAAGGTGCGAACCCCTCATCGATGTGGCGGTGCTCTATCCCGACACACAGTCGAAAATCTCCGACGGATGCATCAGATATCTGGAGGGCTCCTCGTTCTTCTCCCAGGTCTGCCCCATGCGCCGCAAGCTGGATTACGATTTTTGCTCCGAAAGGATGGTACTCGACGGAGCGCTGCCGCGCTACAAGGTGCTTGTCATACTCGGACGCAACCATGACGGCGACTTTATAGAGGGCGAAGTGCTTGAAAAGATTGACGCCTGGGTCAAAAACGGCGGAATCGTCATTTGTCCGGTGCTTCAGTCCAACAATGTCCGCGGGCCCATGACCGTTGAGGGCGACCAGTCGGTCTATCAGCGCTGGGCGGCAGGCGATGTCGGCAAAGGACAGGTCTTCCTGCCGGACGTTATGCGCGAGCCGCTGGAAGATTATATCGACGCGGTCGGAGAGATACTCGGTTCTCTGGACTGCCTCGACCCGATGACGAAGAAGATGCTGAGCTCCGAGCACCCGAGAGGCGTTTACGCTTCGGCGCTCAAGAGCGGAAAGCTCTGTTTCTACAACGATCTGCTCAAAGACGTCAAAGTCCGCCTGAGCGACGGAACGGAGTTTGAAATGGAGCCCGTCTCAATAAAGCTTGTATAAGTGAAAAAAATTAACGGCGCCGCCGGTCCCGCTCTTACGGAGACCGGCGGCGCCGCTTTTGCCGGGGGTTGTACCATTTATTCCTTTCGGGGCATATGATGGTTACGGGTCCGAAACAATACTAATGGGCCTGAAAAGGAATGTGTGCAATGGGAGTTACAAACTCCAACAAAACGGTAAACACCGCGCGCATCAAGTGCGGCGGTTCATTCAAGGTTCGGCTGTCGCTGACGGCTGAGCCGAATATAACGGGCAACCCGACGGACATCGTCCTAATTCTCGACCGCTCCGGAAGCATGGCCGGAAGTCCGCTTGCGAACATGAAAAGCGGCGCGAAAAAGTTCATCGACATCATCGACGAGGCCACCGACGGCGTCCGGGACGGTCAGATCGGCTTTGGCAGCCATATCGGCATTGTGAGCTTTGACGGCACAGCTTCCCAGGACACTCAGCTTGTCACGTCCGTGGCGGCGCTGAAAACGGCGGTGGACGCGCTCTCGGCGGGAGGCTCCACGAACCACGCCGATGCGTTTACAAAAGCTCTGGGGCTTTTCAACCCGCTTTCGTCAAACGCCAGGGTGATGGTCATGTTCACGGACGGGCGCACGACAGCCGGCGGAGATCCGGCCGCAGTGGCTGCGGCGGCGAAGGCAGCGGGCGTCACGATATATGTGATCGGTCTTACCGGACGGGACGGCATCGACGAGCAGGCCATACGGGAATGGGCCTCCGACCCGGATTCGGCATATGTCGTTATAACTCCGGACGACGAGGAGCTTGAAGACATCTTTGAGGAACTGGCAAAAAACATCTCAAAGCCGGGTGCGACAAACATCGTTATAGACGACGAGGTCTCGCCATGCTTCAAAATCACGTCCGTCTCCGCGCCGACAAAGGGCACGGCCAGCCTTGTCAGTCCGACTGGTCTCCAGTGGAAAATCGCGGAGCTCGGCGTTAAAAGCAGCGAAGGCGCCGCCCTGGAATCCACGGTGGAACACGTCGGCGACTGTTCCGGAGAAATTGAGGTGAACGAATACGTCCGTTACAGCGACAGGGAAGGGAACGCCGTCGATTTCCCGTCCCCCACGATCGAAGTGGACTGCGGCGTCGTGATTTCGCCTGAAGCCTGTCCCGAACCGGCGGAGCTTTCGGTCGGAGGATGTGAAGATCCGCTCGAATTCGACGCGGGAGAGCTCGCGATGGAATCCCTGGGACGCATTGTCCAGCTTTCCGTGACGCTGAAAAACGTCTGCCCCGGAAAGCGCGTCGCTCTGGCCGCGCTGATAAACGAGGTGGATCCGGAGGGCAAAGAACACAGGCGCGGTCTTAAAACCATGACTGTTCCGGCGCACACGGGCGCGTCATGCCGCGACGTTACGGTTCGCTGCATCAAGTTCGTTCTGCCGGAAGATCTGGACGTTTCCGGTTCGGCGGATTCCGTGTGCAACAGGCGCAATTTCCGCGCAAGGTTCATCGCCCACTATGTGGACAACGATTTTGAATGCTGCCCGCCGCTGTAACGGAATAAAATAACAGCCTCTGTGGGCTGTTTGCCAGGCGGCAAAAAATGCAAAAAGCGCGGTTGAGCCCGCCGCGTCACAGCCGCGCTTTTCGAACAAGGGGATTAAAGTTCCTTGTGCGGAATGCAGCGGCTCAAAACTCCCCGGAAACTTGAGGCGTGCCTGGGGAGTTTTTGCCTTGCATCCGTTTGGCAAACCGGGAACTGTCATACGCAAGGTTTGCTCATTTGGGACATATGGGAGATACGCATAACAGGTGTGCGGCGGAGTGCTGTATTCGGCGTGACAGTCGTATGCGACCCAAACATGAGTGTTTGGATTTATTGCGCATCCGTTTTCCTCGGCGTTTTTTGCAATTCTCCGTATGTGTGGAAAATCGCATCCCCGGGCTTTCTCACATAGGAAATATGTGGCTGATTCCAAAGGATGCTGAAAAAACTGTCGACCAACGTACAAAGAATGCAAGGAGAAAGAAATAGGTATTTTCATTGCGTAATACCCATACGCACATTATAG
>JAEDMJ010000082.1 GCA_016303065.1 Clostridiales bacterium | reverse complement strand
GATAAGCCTTTGGGGTCAGGTTCACTGCCTGACCCCAACATTTATTATAGAACCTTTTTTTGCCGTGAGGCTGATTATCCCGAAAAACGCGTTCAGAATTCCGGAGGCAAAAGCTGTGCGCCTTTTACCTCCCCTCCCCTTTTCCCAAAGGCAGTAAACAAAAGCTTTATCTTCTCCCGCAGGCGCATTTGTATTCAGACCGCCGCGAAAAAAGCCGGTCAAAAATAGCATATGCGAGGCAGACGCCTCCCGTCCGCTCTTTATTCAAGTATGTTCGACGTTATAAATTCAACGCCCATGCCGACCGCCCTTTCCGCATCGGTCAGCGTGTTCACCGTCCAGACGTTTATCCTGTGCCCGTCGGCGTGGACCCTGTCGGCAAGCTCTTCCGTAAGCGCAAGGTGGCTGATATCCAGATCGAGCCCGTACTCGTTCAGCTTTTCACAGACGCACTCCGTTTCCCCGCCCGCAAGGAACTGCGCCGGCTGGCAAGGGTACAGCTCCCGCAGGAAGGCGAGATTTTCAATTTCAAATGAAATAAAGACGGTTCTGTCAAGCCATTCTCCCCGCGCCGCGATTTCGCATATCTCGGCGACCTGCTCCCTGGTAAACCGTCCTTTCAGCTCGGGCACAGCCGTCTTTTCGTATTTCCGGCATATAGCGATATACTCTTCAAAGGAAGGAATGCAGATATCCTCCCTGCCCTTTTGACCGTCGATTCCGCAAAGGCGCAGCCTTCGCAAAGTTTCAAAAGTGCACTCCTCCACCACAATCCCGTCGAGCGCGACGCGCTTCGTGTTTGAATCGTGGATACAGACATATCTCCCGTCAAGCGTTCGGTGAATATCCGTTTCAATTCCATAGTAAGAGCGGTTTCCGGCGGCGATGAACGCCGCGTGGGTGTTTTCCTTTTCAAGGCCGGAAACTCCCCTGTGCGCCACCATAAGCGGTTTATTTTCGCAGTTAAGCTTTATCGTGTTCACCTGTCTCATCCCCTTTTGTCTATGATACATCAATCACCTGAGCCTTGTCAATAAGCCCGGATAAACCGAAGAAAAGAAATTCAGCCCTGCGAAGATTTCACCTTCCCAGGGCTGAACAAAGATCCGCTGAAAATTTACTCGATGCCGGAGATATCGTAATTGTCAAGCCAGTTTTCCGCCACAGAGCAGACCTCCTTCAAGGCCTCGTCTCCGAAGGGGCTCAAAAGCCCGGCTTCGTCGATAAGCCCGCGGAAAGTCTTTGTGCCTGCGGGGCGGGTGTACTTCATATACACTTCCCAGGCGGCTCTCCTGTCTTTCTGGATCATTGCCCAGAACTGAAGCGCCATGGTCTGAGCCAGACAGTAATCGATATAATAGAACGGATTTTGATAGATGTGCATCTGTCTCTGCCATCCCTTGCCTTCTCCGTAAAAAGGTATCTCGTCCCCAAGGGCCACCCAGGGCATATAAACGCCGAGAAGCTCTTTCCAGACGGCGTGGCGCTCCGCAGGAGTCATTTCCGGCTTTTCGTAAACGATGTGCTGGAAATGGTCCACCATTGTGCCGTAAGGGATAAATGTCAGCGCGCCCGAAAGATGCGTGTAATAGAACTTTGCCGCATCGGTGCCGAAGAACTCCTTGGCCCAGGGCCACGCAAAAAACTCCATCGACATCGAGTGGACCTCGCAGGCTTCAAGCGTCGGCCAGACGAGATCGCCCGGAACGATGTCCCTTGCCATGTATACGGCAAAGGCGTGTCCGGCTTCGTGAGTTATGACCTCAACGTCCCCGGAAGTCCCGTTGAAGTTTGCAAAGATGAACGGCGACTTGAAGGCCGGAAGATTCGTGCAGTAGCCGCCGCCGGTTTTTCCCTTGCGGGAGAGGACGTCCAAAAGCTCGTTGTCGTACATAAAATCGATGAACTCTGCGGTTTCCGCGGAAAGCTGGTGGTAGAACTGCTTTCCAGCGGCGAGGATGTCCTCCGGGGTGCCGTGCGGCTTCGGATTTCCGCTTCTGAATTCAAGGGCATTGTCGGCGAAATTCATCGGATACGTCTTGCCCAGACGCTCCGCCTGACGGCGGTAGATCTTGTCCGCGACGGGAACAAGGTATTTTCTGACTGCGGCGCGGAACTTTTCAACGTCGTTCTTGTCGTAGCAGTTGCGCATCATGCGGTAATAGCCAAGCTCGGTGTACCCGTCATAGCCGAGTTTTCTTCCCATGGAGTCGCGCAGCTTCACAAGCTCGTCGTAAATCTCGTCGAAGCGCTGTCCGTTTTCGGTATAGAACCCCCCGTCCGCCTTCCACGCGGCAAGCCGTCTGGCGTCGTCCGGATCCTGTTTGATCGGCGTGAGCTGCGAAAGCGTGTATGTCCCGTCTTCAAAAGGTATCTGCGCAGAAGCGATAAGCTTTGAATATTCGGTCGTAAGGGCGTTTTCCCTCTGAAGCTCAGGAATGATCTCCGGCGAAAATGTCTTGAGCTGGATCTCTGCGTTCAGAAACATCAGATTTCCGTACTTCTTTTCAAAGTCCGGCCGGAAAGGATTTGCAAGAAGCGCCAGCGTCCATTTCTGGGAATACTCCTGAAGCTCCGGAACCGCAGCGTCAAGAAACTCCACTTCGCGGTCATAAAACTCGTCGTTGGTATCTATGTCGTGGCGAATATTCGCAATCGAGATCATTGTCTGAAGCGCTCCGGATTCCCGGTCGACCTCAAGAAAAATCTTTTCCGCCTCTTCAAAGCTCTTTGCGGCAGAAAGCTTCCCGGTGTTTTCGGAAAGCAGCTTTTTCGCCGCTTCAAAATCCGGTCTTTCGTACTTCATCTCTGAAAACTTCATTTTTCAACCTCCAAAAAGAAATAATACGGAGCCGTCACCCGACGGAAGGGTGTGGCTCCGTATATATTTTTGTCATCTGAACCAAACGTATACGCAGAACAGAATAAACAGCGTAAAAACTCCGACAAAAACGCCTGTCAAAAGCAGTGTCGCTCCGAGAACGCCCCTGAGCATTGCCCCCTTTTCTTCACGGGTCAGCTCAATGGGTTCTTCCGAAGACTCCGCCTTTTGAACTTCGTTTTCAGGCGAAGGACTGCGGTCGTCCGAAAGATCCATTCTCCATGGCATTCCCGGAACATTCATCGGCGCAATCACGCGTCCGTCGTCATCGTCGTACTGTTTCTTTTTCTTTCCCGGCATCAGTCTTCGTTCTTCTCCTCGTCATAGAGGTGGCACGCCACAAAATGTCCCGGCTTA
>JAEDMJ010000081.1 GCA_016303065.1 Clostridiales bacterium | reverse complement strand
GAGTGTGTCATAACCGATGAAGGAAATGGTATGCTTGAAATCAAGAACATTGCGATGTGAAGAAAGACTCGCGGAAATGATTGCAAAGGTTAAGGCGCAAATCAAGGCGTAAAAAGAGAAAATGACAGGGTGACCGGAAAACGGTCACCCTGTCATAATTTGAGGTGCAGTAGACAAAGAAAAACCGGAATTTGTTTAATAGTTTAAGTTTATATTCGCTTTGCGGGCTTGCCTCATTTGTTCAGTTCTGGGAATGGTATATTTTTTCCCATCCTTTACAAAATTCGCACCTGTTTGTTTGAAATAAAATGGAATCTGATAAATCCTACATTGTTCTCTTGTATTCAATATCCATTCGTAATGACACTCCCTTGCGTTGCTACCGGATTCTCCCCCACAAGTTACACCTTTTATTTGATTGCTCTGTAAATATTTTTCTATATTGATATTCTCCAGCATAGGTTCATGTATGATTTCTTTGTGTTTAATGGGAAGCTCCAGCAAAATGGGCAATCTTTCATCTGTGGTAGCTTGGTTTTCACAAGTGCAAATTATTGTCACATTATCATATCCGTCGCACCAATCTTTTGGAATACAATCATGAAATCTTTCGATCCTTTTTGTGATGATGGTAAAATGTAAATCTTGTCTGATTCTTACGATTTCCCATATTTGATTTCGCCATTGATCTGCTTCCTCAATAAAGAAATCCGATGTCATACATATATATACATTTTCTCCCGATTCTATAAAATAACTGCCATCTCTGCGTTTTTTGATTCCTAAATCAAAATCTTTTGTTTTTTTAATTATTTCACTGTTTTTATCGTATAGGCTGTCACGACGAAACATATAGCAATTCAAACAGCCTGCTGACTTTTTATGACATCCATGCCACGGATTCCAAACTGCCATTCTACATCTCCCCGTCAAATTCCGATTTATTGTTACAATTATAGCACAAAACGGCAAAGAAATCTACTCTAAATCAAGCCTAAAAAGTCCGGCTGATTTATTAAATCAGCCGGAAAGGTGGTCGGAGTAGGGAGACTCGAACTCCCGGCCTCAACATCCCAAATGTCGCGCGCTACCAACTGCGCTATACCCCGATAACTATTTAATTGTGGTCGTGTAGGTGGTCAAATCTGTGGTCAAACACAGTTTTGACTGCTTATTTTCATTTTCCGAACCGCCCGAAATCCGCACGGTTGACGGGTTTTCGGCGGTTTTTGTTGTCAGGTGGTGAGAATACCGTCTATGCTCCCAAATGTCGCGCGCTCCTGTTGCAACTATGGCTCTGTCTGCGTTCGCATGGCTCACTTGCCACTCACCAAGTTGCTGCCACTCCTTATTCCTCGCTTTCTCCGCCGCCGGCGCTCGGAAACTTCCCCAACTGCGCTATACCCCGATTTTTGAATTGCTATCTTCAAAAGGCTTATACGTGTTTTTTATTATACCAAATATTTATCTAAATGTACAGAGTAATTTTGAACAAAATCACTCTTAAACAGATTTTTTTATTCTCTGACGCTCGAATCGTACGGATTTATTATTTTTTATCAATACCTATTGACTTTTGATAATCATTGTGATATTATTTTGATATCACCAATATTTGTGGAGGCTCAAACAATGAAAGAAAAAGTTTTATCAAACAAAAAACATGGCATGGCGGTCATGCTTCTGACAATCCTGCTTCTCCTTTTGGCAACGGTGGGAACGGTTTTCGGTGCGATTTTGCTTGACGACGGAAAATCCCCCGTTCTGTTCATCATTTCGATCATCGTTCTCTGTATCGGCTGGCTGCCGCTTTGCGGTCTGCGGATCCTTAAGCCGCAGGAGGCGCTCGTGCTCACGCTTTTCGGTCAGTATATCGGCACGATAAAAGACAACGGCTTCTACTTCGTTAATCCATTCTGCGTCAGTGTTAATCCCGCGTCGAAAACCAAGCTTAACCAGAGCGGCGATGTAACTACCACTTCCCTGTTCACCGCGGGCAGTGCAACCGGTACGGCTGAGCTTGCATCCAAGAAGATTTCACTGAAAATAATGACGCTGAACAACAGCCGTCAGAAAATCAACGACTGTCTCGGAAACCCGATTGAGATCGGCATTGCCGTGACATGGCGGATTGTCGATACCGCAAAAGCGGTTTTCAATGTGGAGAATTACAAGGAATATCTCTCCCTTCAGTGCGACAGCGCGCTTCGCAACATCGTCCGCCTTTATCCCTACGACGTGGCTCCCGACGTTGACACGACCGGCGACGGTCTCGCCGACGACGGAAGTCTCCGCGGCTCCAGCGACATTGTGGCTCAGCGGATCCGCGACGAGATACAGTCGCGGGTAGACGAAGCCGGGATTGAAATCGTCGAAGCGCGTATCACCTATCTGGCGTACGCTACCGAAATCGCCGCAGTCATGCTTCAGCGTCAGCAGGCATCCGCTATAATCGACGCGCGAAAGATGATTGTTGACGGTGCGGTCGGAATGGTCGAAATGGCGCTTGATCGTCTCAGCCAGAACAATGTCGTTGAGCTTGACGAGGAGCGCAAGGCGGCGATGGTGTCGAATCTGCTCGTGGTGCTCTGCGGAAATCACGATGCTCAGCCCGTTGTAAACTCGGGAAGCTTGTATTAAAGTGGCTGACAACGGGAAAAAGCAGATACCGCTGCGTCTCTCTGCGAAGCTGTATAGTGAGATTGCGGCGTGGGCGGAGGATGATTTCCGCTCGGTGAACGGGCAGATCGAATACCTGCTCACGGAGTGTGTGCGCCGGCGAAAGAAAGGCTCCGGAGCAAGCGAGAAAACGGACGATTCTCCTGCTGACACGGACGGCGAATGAAAAACGGTCCGGAGTGTCTTGTCTCCGGACCGGATTCCTCAGATTACATCTTAACAGAAAAATCCGCCTCCGGCGGATTTTTTCATATATTTCTGTTCTTTTTTGATTTGCCGAGTCTGGAGAGCGCGCGGGTAAGCTCGATTTTTGTGTGCTCATGCTCAAAAATGCTCTTCTGGTTGCGCAGCTTTTCAAGCGCTTCGCGCTTCTCCTTTTCACTGCGGTGCGCCTCCGCTTCATCCTCCCAGACGGCGGCTCGGGTAAACATCTCGACCGAATCGCCCGTGACCTCGGCAAAGCCGTCCATCGAGAGAAGCGAACGCCATTCGCCGTCCGCCTTTATGCGGATCTCGCCCGGCTGAACCGAGACGAGCATCGGCGCGTGACCGGCAAGCACCGTCAGCGA
>JAEDMJ010000080.1 GCA_016303065.1 Clostridiales bacterium | reverse complement strand
ATACCGAGCCGCACAGATTTGAATCGTGATTTCTTGAATAGGGGATCCTTGCCGCTTTATAGTCTTTGAAATTGCTTCTGTACTGATCGTCGGCATGGCGCTTGTGCCACGGACCGCCGTTGACGGCGTTCAGAATTTTGAACTTTTTTCCCGGTTTGGACAGATCAAATCGCAGTGTTTCCATATATACGCTCCTTTGGCAGTAGGGTTAGTTTCCGGATTCGAACACACGGCTCATTATACCATGTTTCCATGCTCAAATCAAGAACAACGGCAGATTCAAAAGAAACAGCGCTAAAAAAACCGCGCAATATTGCCGCTCTGTTCCGGTTTCACACACCCTGTTTCACCTCACTTCAGTCAAAAAAAGAGACCCGATGCTTTTTGCATCGGGTCTTTTTTTGACTGGGAGCGGGTGGATTCGAACCACCGTAGTCAGTGACAACAGATTTACAGTCTGCCCCCTTTGGCCGCTCGGGAACACTCCCATAGAAGATATACAGTTTTCGCTTTGTGCCGGGGATTAAAGAGCTGGTAGACGGACTCGAACCCCCGACCTGCTGATTACAAATCAGCTGCTCTACCGACTGAGCTATACCAGCAAGCGACTGCCGACAATCAACATTCGGTATTATACCAGACCGCACCCGATTTGTCAATAGTTTTTCATCGGTTCAAAAAATTTTTCCCGAAAATCCGGGGCTCAGTCCTCAAGACAGATGAACTCAAATCCGTAGTGCTGGAAAAGTCCGGATTCTATGACGCCCGGAATGGACTTTATCTCCCGCTCCAGACCGTCCTCAATTTTTTCAAAGCGGCAATCGTAGAGCAGATTTCCGTGCTCCGTAACGGCCGGACCGTCCTTTCCCGAAGCCGCACGTAGAACAATCTCCGAAGCGCCGAGGGATTTGAGAGCGCTTTCCACATATTTCAGCGATTCCGGGAAAACCTCAACGGGAAGGGGTTTTGCACCGACGCGCTCCACAAACTTTTCCTTTCCGGCAAGAAGATACCTCTTCTCACAGGAGGCGATGATCAGCTTCTCCATGAAAAGTCCGCCGCCGCGGCCCTTGAGAACGTCGCCGTTGCTGCCGATCTCGTCGGCGCCGTCAAAGCACCAGTCCGGCTTCAGCGCACTGAGCGGGCAGAAAGGTATGCCGAGCGCCGCGCAGGCAAGCCGGATCTCCGTCGCCGCAGGGATAACCGTGACGGAGATGCCCTCCGTCTTTATCCTGTCCGCAAGGCGGAGCAGACCCACATAGGACGAAGACCCCGTTCCGACACCGATAACCTCCCCGTCGTGCGCCATTGCCGCGGCGCGAACCCCGAGCGCGGATTTCTCGTCAAAGGAGCTTATTTTCTTTTGCCAGACATAACCAGTGCCGTCGGGCTTTTCCCAGCGCATGATTCGACCTCCATCGATTTCTTGCCGATATATTATATACTTTTTTACCCTTTTCGTCAAGTGCTTTCCCCGCCTCAAGTTTTCTCTTTCACAAAAACCCGCTCCGGCGCAACACATAATTTGAACATATTTTTATATAATTCGCTTGACAAGTTTTGCAGACGGTGATATAATAACAGCGTCAACGAAAGGAGCGTGCTGAAAGCAAATGGATAAAAGCCTATACAGCCTTATATTGATGGACGACGTGGTCGCGCAGATTGACCGGCTCGCCCTCCGCCGGGGGACGAACAGATCCGCCCTTGTAAACAGTATTCTTGCCGACTATGTTTCCATGACGACGCCGGAAAAGCGCATAGACAGCATTTTCCGTCAGGTGGAAGGGCTGCTCTCATCCGACGGGGAGCTCGTCCCCTTCTTCACGCCGAACCGGACGTCGATGTCAATGAAGTCAAGCCTTGAGTACAAATACCGCCCCACCATCCGCTATGAAGTGCAGCTTTTCCGCGAGCCGGAAAACACGATAGGAGAGCTGACCGTTTCTTTCCGGACGCAGTCCCAGTCGCTTCTTGCCGCAACGACGCAGTTTTTCCGCTTTTGGAAACGGCTTGAGGACGCGTACATTTCACGGGTCTACCCCGGATGCGAGGCAAGGTACGGAATGCAGGACGGAAAACTCGTCAGAAGTCTTTCCCTCCCCCAAAACCGGAACTACGCCGCCGACCAGCTGGCCGAAGCCATCTCCGCATATGTCCGGCTCTTCGACTCGCAGCTTAAAGGCTTCATAAGCGGAAGGCTTTCTCCGGCGGAGATCGAAGAAAACTACGCCGCATATATCTCCTCCGGTCCGGTCATAATCTGACCCCGCAGACAGTAAATTACCCGAAATGAGATGATATAATGAACACCGACAAATTCACTCAGAAATCCCTTGAGGCGATCAAATCCGCCCAGGACATCGCCATAGAGAACAAAAACTTCCAAATCACCCCGGAGCATCTGCTCTACGCCCTTCTCGATCAGGAGGGCGGGCTGATCGGGTCGCTGTTTTCAAAAATGGGCGCGGACACGAACGCGGTTCTCTCCGCCCTCGACGCGGCCATCGACGCGATTCCCGCCGTCACCGGCAGCGGACGCGACCCGGACAAGGTCTATGTCTCCCCCGAAACGGACAGAATCCTCTCCTCCGCTTCAAAGCTTGCCCAAAAGCAAAACGACGAATACGTCTCCGTGGAGCACATCGCCCTTGCGATACTTGAAAACCCCACGCCGGCCATCTCCCGCATTTTCCGCGACAACGGAATAACCCGCGACGGATTCGCAAAAGCGCTTTCGTCCGTGAAGAACTCCCGCGTCACAAGCGACAACCCCGAAGAGACCTACGACGCGCTCACAAAATACGGCACGGACCTTGTACAGCGGGCCAGAGAACAGAAGCTTGACCCGGTCATCGGCAGGGACGCCGAGATAAGAAACGTCATTCGTATTCTGTCCCGGAAGCGCAAAAACAATCCTGTTCTCATCGGCGAACCGGGCGTCGGCAAAACCGCCATTGCCGAGGGCCTTGCCCAGCGCATCATGCGCGGGGACGTTCCGGAGGGACTCCGCAACAAAACGGTGTTTTCCCTGGACATGGGCGCGCTCATCGCCGGTGCAAAATTCCGCGGCGAGTTTGAAGAAAGACTCAAAGCGGTTCTGAACGAAGTGAAAAACAGCGAGGGGCGCATTATCCTCTTCATCGACGAGCTTCACACTGTCGTCGGCGCAGGGCGCACCGACGGCGCAATGGACGCGGGCAACCTCCTCAAGCCCATGCTTGCCCGCGGCGAGCTCCACTGCATCGGCGCAACGACCCTTGACGAGTACCGCAAGT
>JAEDMJ010000042.1 GCA_016303065.1 Clostridiales bacterium | reverse complement strand
TTCTCTGTATGCTGACGATGCCCCTCTGCCACACCTGGATGATTCTCGAAAGACGCTTCACCGGGTTCATAAGCGTTCCGATATATGTATTGAAGGCGACAAACGCGCCCAGAGAGAGCGTTCCGGCAATCACCATTTTTGCGCCGAAATAGAGGAAAAGCGAGAACACGATGCCGAACACAAGCGTCGTCAGCGGGTTGATCAGACCGAACACTCTGGCAAGCGCCATTTCCGCCTTCCACTTTTCCCGGCTCATGGCTTCAAACTGTTCGTTTTCCTTCTTTTCCTGGGCAAAAGCCTTTATAACGCGGATGCCCGTCATGTTCTCCTGAACTTTTCCCGCGATTTCGGAAACGCGTATCTGAACCAGCGAGAACCTCCGGCGCATCTCGCTTCTAAGCTTTATAAGCGCAAGGAGCAAAAAAGGCAGGGGGATTATCGCCAAAAGGGTGAGACGCACATCTGCGGTCTTGATCATATATATTATCGTTACAAGGTTTGTCGTCAGAACATCGATGAAGCCCACAAGACCCATGCCAAGCATCTGGCGTATCGTCGTCGTGTCCTGGATGCACTTTGTAATGAGATCGCCCGTGTTGTTTTTGACGTAATACTCCGGCGAAAGCGACTGGAGATGCGTGAACAGGTCGTTTCTGATATTCAGCTCGACCGCCCGCGTAAATCCCATGATAAGCTGGCGCCAGATAAACCGGGAGGCAAACGCCAGCACGGCGCACCCGGCCATCAGTCCCACGTATCTGAAAAGGTCGGAGAGCACTCCGCCCTCTTTTTCCATAACGTCAATCGCCTTGCCCAAAAGATCCGGTATCGTCGAGTTCATGACCGTCGCCAGTATGACGAAGAACACGCCCACCGTATACCTGAACCAGTAACGTCTGAAATATCCAAACAGCCTGGCTTTACAGCCCGGCAGTTTCTTTTTTTCCTTCATAAAGCTTTTTCCGGACCTCCCTTTTACCATTCAGTCCCTGTAATCAAGATTCTCAGCGGCAAGGTGCGAAATGTCGTTGGAATAACAGAGGCGAACCCTCGCCTCGCCGGAGCCGCCTCTGAAAAACTGAACAAGATTCAGACAGGCATTGTTCTGTGAATATATCGCGCCGCTGACCGCGCCCCAGTTCATCGCCGCGGACAGAAGCTTCTGGTTAAAGCCTCCGTGAGCGACACAAAGCACCTTTGCCTCGGAATCCGGATTGAATCTGCGCCTTATGTAGCTGACCACACGGTAGGCCCTTGCAAGCTGTCCTGCCTCCTCCTCGGCCTCAGCCCGGGCGGGCCCGCCCGTCGGCGTCGGGTCCGGGCTGAAAACAAGCCCGGGATAGACCTTCAGAAGTTCGTTTTCGGGTTTTCCCCTCCAGCCCGGCTCGGTACCGCATTCCACAAGGTCCGGTAAGAGCTCGATTTTTGCCGGCGCGCCCGGCTGGCGCGACGCGACCGCCGCGGCCGTCTGTATCGCCCTTGTAAGCGTGCTTGCAAAAATCCCGTCAAATCTGAGCTTTGAAAGTCTCTCTCCCAGGCTCCTCGCCTGAGCCTCACCCCGCGGCGTAAGCAGGGGGTCAACAGTGTTGTCCGCACCGGTATTCCCGTTGGATTCACCGTGCCTTGCAATATACAGAAACATGGCCCCAACTCCTTTTCAATCCAATATGTTGATTTTACTCTTGTTTTTTTCAAAAGTCAACCGGTATTCCCCTGTATAAAATTGCTGCTTCCAGACAATCGTGAGATTTTAACAGCAAGTTAGCCTGTATAAACATCCGTAAAAAGCCCTCTTTTGTCGATTTAGGAAAACAAGCCGCCGCAAAAAAAGTCAGATTCATCAATTGAATCCCTTTTCAAAAAATATTTTTCATCACTTTGCACAAAACCCTCCCAGTGGCTTCAAGATTGACAAAAATCCCCTCCGGTATTATACTATTGACCGGAACAAGACCCGAACCGGAGGAAATCATGCCTTTTGCAATATTTGACAGCCCCAAAGACCCGTTTTTCAACCTTGCGCTGGAAGAAACGCTCTGTCATTTTGCCGCCGAAGAAAACGAGCCCGTGCTTTTTCTCTGGCAGAACCCTCTCTGCTGCGTCATCGGACGCAATCAAAACCCGTGGCTCGAATGCAGCCTTTCCGAAATGGAACGCGCCGGAGCTCTCCTCGTCCGCCGAAAGACCGGCGGCGGAGCCGTCGTCCACGACGGCGGAAACCTGAATTTCAGCTTCTGCATGCCGTCGGAGAAATACGACCTCGGAAGACAGCTTTCGGTTATCGTCAAAGCGCTGAGCGGTTACGGGATCTGTGCCGAGGTGTCGGGGCGAAACGACCTGACCGTCTCCGGCCGCAAATTTTCCGGAAACGCCTTTCGCCACAGCGAAAGCTTCTCCCTCCACCACGGAACTCTGCTCATAAACAGCGAGCTGGGCCGTTTCGGAGTTTTTTTGACGCCCGACGAAAAAAAGCTCAGGGCAAAAGGCGTCAGATCCGTCTCTTCAAGAGTGGCTAACCTCTCCGAATTTTCGCCGGAGATCACCGTTTCCGGACTCTGCCGGGAACTTGTCCGCCGCTTTGAAGCGGAGTACGGAAAAGCCGGCGTCCTTTCCGCAAAAGATTTCGACGTCTCCGCCCTTTCCGGGGAATACGCCTCGGACGCCTTTCGTTTCGGGAAAACTCCCGCTTTTTCCGAAACCGTCTCCCTCCGCTGCCCCTCCGGCGGGATAACCGTCGGGCTTTCCGTCGAAGGCGGACATATTTCCGACTGCGCCGTATGGTCGGATTCCCTCGACGCCGAGCTTCCCCAGAAGCTGAAGCCCCTCCTCCTCGGAAAGCCCTATTCCACCGACTCCGTCGAAAAATGCATTTTTGAACTTTTGGGAGAGACAAAACTGTAAATCTCCGCTTTACCTGACGCGACCCGCACAAAAAAAGCCTTCCGAACCGGAGTTCGGAAGGCTTTTTTCAATTCATCGCAGATTTGAAAGCGAGGGAATTATTCCTCGTCGTAATCGGGCTCCGCCTCTTCCATTGCCGCGCGTATGGAAAGGCTGATCTTCTGTTTGTCAGTGTTGATATCGATGATCTTCACGCTGACAACATCGCCCTCCGCAACGACATCGGCGGGCTTGACCACGCGTCTGTCGGCAAGCTGGGAAATATGGATAAGACCGTCGACACCGGGCAGGATCTGGGCGAATGCGCCGAACTCGACAAGCTTGACGATCTTCGCCTCAACAATGTCTCCGACCTTGCAGGACTCGGTAAACTTGGTCCAGGGGTTGTCGTTCTCATTCTTGAGAGAGAGAGAAATCTTCTTCTTCTCACGGTCAAGAGCGATAACGCGGGCGGTGACAGTGTCTCCGACGCTGACAGCCTCGGAGGGATGCTTAAGTCTGTTCCAGGACAGCTCGGTGATATGCGCCATACCGTCGGCTCCGCCGATGTCGATAAATGCGCCGAAGGAAGTGAGGCTCTTCACGGTTCCCTCGTAAACATTGCCGACCTCAACGCTCTCCCAGATCTTCTGCTGGGCCGCCTTGCGCATATCCTCGGAAGCGTAACGGATCGAGCCGATAACGCGGCGCTTGGCGCGGTTGATCTCGGTGATGCGGAGCATGACCTTGGTCTTGAGCAGATGATCAAGGGGCTTGTCCTTGGCGACTCCGGTGTGGGAAGCCGGGATAAAGACGCGGACGCCGTTGACAGAGGCGACGACGCCGCCCTTGTTGATCTCAACGACTGTGCCTTCCAGAATGGCGCGGTCTTCCTTCGCAGAATCAATGCTGTCCCAGCCCTTTGCAGCGTCGACTCTCTTCTTGGAGAGCATGGCATAGCCTTCGGCGTCGTTGACCTTGGTCACGAAGACCTCAAGCTCGTCGCCGACCTTGGCGATATCGTCCGGCTTGACTCCGGGATCGTCAGAGAGCTCGGAAACCGGGATGAATCCGGCGTGCTTTGTTCCCAGATCCATCTGGATCTCAGAGCCCGTAACTCTCGTGACAATGCCCTTCACCCGCTGACCGGTATGCAGGGTTTTCATGGACTTGTCCACCATTTCGGCAAACGTCTCGGCTTCGCTCTCGGCGCTTTCGACTTCTGCGTCTACGGCAGCCTCAAGCCTCTCCTCCGCCTCAAGAGTCGGTTCGAGGACCTCTCCGCCCCCGATGATCTCCGTCTCGTTTGTCATGTTGTTGTTGACCTCCTCAATAATTCCAGCCGGAGTCGATGCCCCGGCGGTTATACCGATTAATTCCGGCTTCATGCCGGCAATTTCCGGAAGGAACGGCCTGAGCTCGTCCCAACCGCTGACGAAATACGTCCTGCACCTTTCGGCGCAAATGTCCCGGAGCCTTACGGAATTCGTGCTCATCCGGTCTCCGATGACGATCATCACGTCCGCTCTTTCGGCAAGTTCTGCCGCTTCGGACTGACGCGTTTGTGTTGCACTACATATTGTATCAAATATTTGAGGATTTGTACACAGTTTTTTTAAAGAATTCACACATTTTTTCCAAATCGTCCTGTCGGCCGTCGTCTGAGCGACCATGGAAACGCCCAAAACCCCTTCAAAAAAGCCTTTTCCGGCGAGCATATCCATCTCTTCCGGACTTTCGATCACCGGAGCGTTCCCTGCCCGCGCGGAGATCGCTCTGGCCTCCGGATGATTTCGCGTTCCGACCACGAGGACGCGGCGGCCCAGTCCGAATTCCCTCTCCGCAATACCGTGTATCCGGCTTACGCAGGGGCAGGTCGTGTCGACGATCGTGACGCCCCGCGCTCTCAAGCGCTCCAGCACCTCCGGCCTTTCCCCGTGGGCACGGATCACCGCCGTCGCCCCGGAGGGTATCTCTTCTTCCTTTTCCGCCATTTTCATTCCCTTTGCGCACAGGGAATTCACGACGTCCGCGTTGTGAATAACGTGCCCCAGGGCCCAGACTCCCGGACCGGCGGCATTCTCCGTCAAACCGACGGCACGCGAAACCCCAAAACAGAACCCGGCCGATTTCGCAAGAACGACTCTCATTTTTTCTGAAATCCTCCGTCAGCTTTTCGGCGCAAGCTCATAGATGCGCTTTAATATGTCGTCGGAACAGGCGGCATAATCTTCGTGGGAAAGCTTTCCGGCGGGCTTTTCCGGAACGAACGGCTTTCCGATCACAACGCGCTTGCGGTGAAAAAGCTTTCGGCCCTCCGAAACATACACGGGAAGCACAGTGCAGCCTGTCCGAAGCGCGAACATTCCCGCGCCGGACTTCGCATGCAGCTTGTCATAGCGCGTGCCCTCGGGAAAAATCAAAAGCCTCTCCTGATTGGCAAGCACCTGGTAGGCCTTTCTTATGGCGGAAAGATCGCCCTCGCCGCGCTTCACCGGAAACGCGCCGAGCTTTCCGAAAAACCACGCTCGGAATTTATTGTCAAAGAGCTCCTGTTTGGCCATTATGTTCAGCTTCGGCTCTATTCCGACTGCGACCCCGACAAAGATTGGGTCGTGCCAGCAGCTGTGGTTGGCGCAGATGAGGCATCCGCCCTTCGGAATGTTCTCTCTGCCCTCGACCCGGCAGAAATAGACGCATTTCAAAACAATCCGTGCAAGGACGTAGAAAAATTTAACGAACACGGTCCAGCTCCTCCGCAACTATTTTTCGCAGAAGGGAATAGCCTTCTTCAAAGCTGAGCCAGCTCGTATCCGCAAGCACGGCGTCCGGATGACGCGTAAGCGGAGCAATCTCCCTCGTGGAATCGGCGCGGTCCCGCGCCTCGATCTCACGCAGTATCTCTTCCTCGTCGACGGCTTCTCCCCTTTCGCGAAGTTCGTCAAACCTCCGCTTTGCCCGGGAGCGTGCCGAAGCCGTCAGGTATATCTTTATCCCGGCGTCAGGCAGAACAACGGTTCCGATGTCCCGCCCGTCCATTATGACGTTCTGGGTCCTTGCGGTTTCCCGCTGGAGCTCAAGGAGAAAAGCCCTCACTCCAGGATAGGCAGCCACGGCCGAAGCATAAGCCGAAACCGAGTTTTCCCGTATTGCCTTTGAAACGTCTTCTCCGTTGAGCACGGTGCGCTGTCCGTTTTCGGAAAGCTCGGCGCGGATGTCAAGCTCGCCGCAGAGGGCTTCCACCGCCTCCCGGTCCTTCACATCAATCCCGCGGCGCTTCACTGCAAGCCCCACCGCCCGGTACATCGCCCCCGTGTCCACATGAAGAAAACCGAATTCGCGCCCCAAACGGTCGGCCATAGTGCTTTTTCCCGCTCCGCTGGGCCCGTCTATTGCAATGCTGATATGTGAGGTACCGCTGTTCATATGTAAAACGCCCCGTTTCTCTGTATAAAAAAAAGATTTTTACCCAAGCGATGAAATGTATTCCGCCGCGCCGGTTCCCGCGGCAAAGCCCGTCGAAAACGCAATCTGAAGGTTGAACCCTCCCGTGTATGCGTCCGCGTCGATAACCTCTCCGGCAAAAAAAAGTCCGGATACGAGTTTCGACTCCATCGTCGAGGGTCGGATTTCCCGCGTGTCGACTCCCCCCGCCGTGACGATCGCTCCGTCGATCGGCCCGGGGCGAAGCCCCTCGACTTTAAGGCATTTCAAAAGCCCGGCAAGCCGCCGACGCTCGTCTTTCGTCACGGAGTTCACCTGTTTGTCCAGGGGGATCCCGCTGAGCGACGCAACGGGAAGCCTCAGCGACGACGGCAGAAGCCCGTCCAGTGAATTTCTGAAAAGCCGGTTCTTTTCCCCGGCAAAATCCCGCAGTATTCTCCGGTCAAGCTCCGTAAGATCCAGCGCGGGCTTCAAATCGATCTCCAGCGAATACTGTTTTCCCGGAGACATATGGGCGCTGGCACTCAGCACTGTCGGCCCCGAAACGCCTCCGTGAGTGAACAAAAGCTCCCCGAAGTCCTCGTAAACCGTCTTTCCCCCCGAGACAAGCCTCACTCCGCAGTTTTTAAGCGAGAGCCCGGCGCAGCTGCCGCAGAACTCAGAGTCCGACAAAAGCTCCACCAAAGACGGCCTCGGCTCCGTCACTCTGTGTCCGAGCCCGGCCGCAAAGCGGAACCCGTCGCCCGTGCTTCCGGTTCCCGGGTACGAAAGCCCGCCGGTCGCAACGATCACCGCTCCGGCTCCGATCTCTCCCCGGTCGGTGCCTATCCCGGTCACGCGCCCGCCGTCCGACGAAATTCCGTCGCAGCGGCAGCGCTCGACCTGCACTCCGGTCTCAGCAAGGTATCCGCGCATCGCTCCGACAATGTCCGAAGCCCTGTCCGACACGGGAAACACACGGTTTCCCCGTTCGGTTTTGAGCGGGACGCCCCGCGATTCAAAAAAATCCATGACTCTGTCCGGCCCAAAGACGTTGAACGCGGAGAAAAGAAATCGTCCGCCGCTGTTTACGTTTTTGATAAGCTCGGACACGGTGCAGTTGTTCGTCACATTGCACCGCCCCTTGCCGGTTATACCCAGCTTTTTGCCGGTATACGGATTCTTTTCACACAGGACAACTCTGAGGCCAAGCTCCGCCGCCCGTCCCGCAGCCATCATTCCCGCGGGGCCGCCGCCGACGACAGCGCAATCATATCTCTTCAAATCCAAAAATCTGCCTTCCGAATATGTGTGCGTATAAGCATCGTATTTTATATTATATACCTATTCCGCAATATTTTCAAGTCCCGCCCCGGATGCGGCAGATAAATTAAGGGAGATTTTTATCAAAAAAAGAGAAGCCGCCGTTTTTGTCCGTTTTGCCGTCCGGCCTGCGGGCGTCTCCGTCCACAAGGACCGCGTCCTCGCCCACAAGCCGGATGTCCGACCAGCTGAAAACCGACTCCTCCCCGCCGAAAAGCCCCAGCAGCCCCGTTTTCTTCAAAACAGTCACCGAAACGACCCTTCCGCCCTCCGGCTCAATGCACGCGTCGATCACCTGACCGAGATTTTTCCCGGACCTTGTGCTGACCACGGATTTTGACTTAAGTTCCGAAAGCTTCAGCTCTTCCATTTTTCCGTCCTTCCTCCCGGCTTATTATATCATATAATTTCTATGCGGCAGCCCTTGTCCGTATTGCCTTGGTCGGCAAAAAGTTATATAATATATATAATTCGCTTATAATCTGCGTACCGCACGCTGTCGGCCCCCACTCCCGGGGAGAGAGGAGAAAAACTTGAAGACATTTGCCGCCCTGCTTTTTATGACGTCTGCGCTCAGCTTCGGCTGGGGAATGCGCGGCTCAAAAATCGGACACGGAAAAGGCGCGCTTCTGCCCGGAATGCTCCTTGGTTTCGGCGCCGCGCTCATAACCGGGGATCCGAAAATCATGGGTTATGCATGGATGCTCGGCGCTTTCGGCGCGCTCGGAATGTTTCTCGGCGGCGGCATGAGCCACGGCGAAACGATCAACCTCGTGTACAAGCACCTGGATCCCCCCCGCGGATACGCCGGACTTACCGTCAAAGGTTTTCTCTGGTTTTCCGTCACCTCGGCATTCACGTCATTCGGACTGCGCATACTCACCATGAAGCTGTACACGGCCGCCGACTTTATTTTTCTCGCCGCGGTAATCTGCATTTCCCGCCCCGTCGGAACGCGGCTTTTCAACGGAAAAAATTCCCTCTACTTCTCCGTCACCAAAAAGGAAAGCTGGGGACAGAATCTTCTGATTTTCTTTTCGTTCATCTGCGTTTTTGCCGTCCGCCGCGACTGGTTCTCGATCTTCGTCTGCATCGTCTCGGGCCTCGGCGGGACCGTCGGCTGGATCTCCGGGCTCTGGCTCTATATGCTCTCCCTCCGCAGGGTCATACTTAAAAAGCTTTCGGCGCGGGGAATGTGCGCCGGATGGAAGCTTATGGAGTTCACCCTCGGGGCAATCGCCGGGCTTTTCTCCGCCGCGGCATTTGCCGCGGGACTGAAGCTTTTTCCCGACGTTCTCTCCGGCGACTGGTTTGATTCCGGCGCGGGGCTCTGCGGCTACATTCCCCAGGACCTTTCCTTCATCCTCGCCGCCGCATGGTTCGTCCTGTGCGCCGCACACACGCTTTTCTGCCGTCTCACCGCCCAAAAGCCCTGGGGCGAATACGCCGAAGATCAGCTTCTCGACATCATATACTGCGCCGTACCGTTCCTGCTCATCTGCCTCGGAAGCTTCCACACCGCCTTGTTTGCCGTTGCGGCGGTTCCACTCTACGTTCTCTGCGAGCATTTTGCCCTCGACGCAAACCCGCAAAAGAGCAGACTCCGCGCGGTTCTGCACTTTTCGGTTTCCCTGCTCGGGCCGGTCCTCTCCCTTGCCGTTCCGATTCTTCCGCCGTTTTCCGCCGCGCTGTTCAACATTTACATATACCTGCTTTACGAGCTGTGCCAGCTCTTTTCGGACAAAAAGCATCCGAAAAAGCGCTTTCCGCTCTCTTACGGCCCGCGTTTCACGGTCAACGTCCATTTCGTGATCTCCGCCGCAGTTTCCACGGCGGCAGTTTGCATCGCCGCCGCTTAGTTCTTGCTTTCGGACGCCCGTTATGCTATAATTCCGGTGAAGACAGCAATAAATGAAGACAACAATATCGATAACGAGAAAGGGACCGTCATATGAAGACTGATCTTGAGATCGCAAGAGAGGCCGAGCTTCTGCCAATTGACAAAATCGCCGAAAAAGCGGGATTTCTTCCTGACGAGCTCGAACATTACGGGCGTTTCAAGGGAAAGATAGCCAACGCGGCGTTTGACCGCCTTTCCTCCCGCCCCGACGGCAAGCTCGTCCTTGTGACCGCCGTCAACCCGACTCCTGCCGGAGAGGGAAAAACCACGACCACAATCGGCCTTGGCGACGCGATTGCAAGCCTCGGCAAAAACATCATGATCGCCATCCGCGAACCGTCCCTCGGGCCGGTCTTCGGCGTAAAGGGCGGAGCCGCCGGCGGCGGCTATGCCCAGGTCATCCCCATGGAGGACATCAATCTCCACTTCACCGGAGATCTCCACGCCATAACCGCGGCAAACAACCTTCTCTGCGCCATGGTCGACAACCACCTTTTCCAGGGAAACGCCCTCGGCATCGACCCGGACAGAGTCGTGTTTCCGCGCGCCCTCGACATGAACGACCGCGCCCTCAGAAGCGTTACTCTGGGGCTCGGCGGAGGAAAGAACGGCATCGAACACAGGGGAAGCTTTCTCATCACAGCCGCCTCCGAGGTCATGGCAATTCTTTGCCTGGCCACCGACATGGCCGATTTGAAAAAGCGCCTGGGCAGAATCATATGCGCCTATACCTATGACGGGAAACCTGTCACCGCTGCCGACCTGAAAGCGGACGGTTCCATGGCCGCGCTCCTCCGCGACGCCATGCAGCCCAACCTCGTCCAGACCCTCGAACACACTCCCTGCCTTGTCCACGGCGGACCTTTTGCGAACATTGCCCACGGCTGCAACACCGTGCGCGCAACGCGCCTTGCCCTTAAAGCCGCGGACATCGTCGTGACCGAGGCCGGCTTCGGCGCGGACCTCGGCGCGGAGAAATTCTTTGACATAAAGTGCCGCACGGCGGGGCTCACCCCCGGAGCGGTCGTTCTCGTCGTGACGGCGAGAGCGCTCAAGTACAACGGCGGAGTTCCAAAGGAAGAGCTCCGCACGGAAAACGTCGAGGCGCTCAGGGCCGGACTTCCCAACCTTTGTGCACACATCGAAAATCTCAAGAAATACGGCATCCCCGTTGTCGCCGCGATCAACCGTTTCTATGCAGACACCCCGGCCGAACTGAAGGTCATTTTTGACGCCTGCGCCGAACTCGGAGTGCCCTGCGCCCTGTCCGACGCTTTTGCCTCCGGCGGAAAGGGCACCGTCGAGCTGGCAAAGACCGTTCTTGAGGTTCTCACTGACGGCAGCGGCTTCCGTCCCCTGTATCCGACGGAGCTCTCCCTCGAGGAAAAGCTCGGCGCTCTCGCCCGCGGGATCTATGGCGCGGACGGACTTGATATTTCTCCGCGCGCGGCGGAAGAGCTCGCCACACTTGAAAAGCTCGGTTTCGGAAAGCTTCCCGTCTGCGTCGCAAAGACGCAGTACTCCCTCTCCGACGACCCGACCAGACTCGGCCGCCCCAGCGGCTTCAAACTCCACGTCAACACTGTCCGCGTCAGCGCGGGCGCGGGTTTTGTCGTCGCCGAAACGGGAAGCATTCTCACAATGCCCGGGCTTCCGAAGGTTCCCGCAGCGGAAGGAATCACCACCTCCGACGACGGAGTCGTCGACGGGCTGTTCTGATTTTCACGCGCGCGGGCAGGTTCCCTCTTTTTCCCCAAAAAGATTTTAAGTTTGAACATACCTCAAAAAACGCTCAAAGCAGGCGGCCGCAATTTTTGACAATTGCGGCCGCCTGCTTTTCCCCGGGTTTTCGGGCGCCGCCGCAGAGCTTTGGCGCAAGTTTTTTCGCCGGCGCAAATCACGGCGGGCTTTTGAAAATCCGTTTTTTCGCCCGAACGACCCGGTCTAATGCGTTTCCGGCAAAAAGGTTTTAACCGCGCAACAAAATCTTTGCAGAGCCGGATATTTGTGATATAATATGAAAATCATCTTACTTCGGCTGTTTTCAGGCCGTTTCAAAAAAGGACTTCGACGCCAATGGAAAATGCAAAATGGATCTCCTGTCCCCCGGAGTGCGACTCTCCGGTCATCCGCAGGCTTTTCAACCTCTCCGCTCCCACGGGCGGGAGCATACGCATCACCGGACTCGGATTTTTCACTCTCTTCATCAACGGCAAAAGGGTCGGCGGCGACCTCTTCACCCCGGCTCTGACGGACTACGAACCCCGCGACATGAGCCGCTGGAGCTACCCGCTTTTCGACATCACCACTCACCGCATACTCTATCTGCGCTACGACGTCGGAGATTTTCTTCAGGACGGCGAAAACGTCCTGGAAGTGCAGCTTGGCCCCGGATGGTACCGCCAGAACGAAAGGCTCGCCGAGGGGCGCATGAGCTTTGGCTCGGAGCTGAAGGCGTGGTTCGACGCGGAATTTTCGCAGAGCGACGGAAACACGGTCAGGGTTTTCTCCGACGGCACGGAGCAGTGGCGAGCCTCTTCCATCGTTTACAGCAACCTTTTTGCGGGTGAAGTGATCGACGCAAGGGTTTCCGAAATGGAGGCTGTCTATTCCCCGGTCAAAACGGTTCCGGCTCCCGATGCGATTTTGGAAGAGCAGACCTGCCCCTCCGACAGAGTCATCAGAACGATCGTCCCGGTTCTTCACCACACCCTCGGCTCCCGGCGCTTTTACGACGCCGGCGAAAGCATAAGCGGCCGCGTCCGCGTCACCGCCGGAGGCGAGCCCGGAAGAAAGATCACTCTCCGCTTTGCCGACGAATTTTATCCGGACGGTGAGCTTAATTTTGACTCGACCGGAGGAAGATCCAGGTTTGCCGACGGAAGATATCAGATCCAGAGCGACACATTTATCTGCGGCTCCGGAAAAACCGTTTTTGCTCCGGAATACGCCTGGCACGCGTTCCGCTATTTTGAAATCGAGGGCGAATTCGACGAGCTTGCCGTGGAGGTGATCCACACCGACGTCCCCGTCATTTCCTCGTTTGACAGCAGCTCGCCCATCCTGAACTGGCTCTACGACGCCTATGTCCGCACGCAGCTTGACAATCTCCACAACTGCATTCCCTCCGACTGTCCCCACAGAGAGCGCCTCGGCTATACCGGCGACGGCCAGCTTGCCGCAAAGGCCGCAATGTTTGCGCTCGACATGCGCGGGGCGTACAGAAAGTGGATCCGGGACATTCTCGACTGCCAGGACGTCATAAGCGGTCACGTCCAGCACACCGCCCCCGCCATGGGCGGCGGCGGAGGCCCCGGCGGCTGGGGCTGCGCCGTGGTCATCGTCCCCGACGAGTATTTCCGCCACTACGGCGACAGGGAGATTCTCGAAGAGTGCTATCCGCACATGGTCCGCTGGATCGCATACCTCAAAAGCCACAGCGTCTCCGGACTTGTCGTGCGCGAAGAAGAGCGCGGATGGTGCCTCGGGGACTGGGCTTCGCTCCACCCGCTTCACATCCCCGCGGCCTATGTCAACAGCTGCTTCCTCCTCGACTCGCTTTACCGCATGGTCCGCATCGCCCGCGAACTCGGACACAGCGAGGATTCCCGCAATTTTGCGGAATACGCCAAGCTGGTCCGAAAAGCCATTGTTTCGGAATACTTCGACGCCGCGACCGGAAGCTACGCCGGGGGCGTCCAGGGAGCGGACGCATACGCCGTCTGGGTCGGCCTCGACGAAGACGGACGCGCTTTCAAAAACCTCGTGGACAAATACCGCCGGCTCGACTATTTCGACACCGGCTTTATCGGAACCGAAATTCTTGTAAACGTGCTCACGGGCAGCGGAGAGGCGAATCTCGCATATCAGCTCATGACAAGCGAAAAGCTCGGCTCGTACGCCTATATGAAGGAGCACGGCGCCACAACCATTTGGGAGGATTTTGACGGACGCGAATCCCACAACCATCCCATGTACGGTTCTCCGGTCCGCCACCTGTTCGACGCGTTCCTCGGCATCCGCCAGCCCGAAGGCGAAAACGCCTACCGCCGCCTCGTCATCGCCCCGCAGATCCCGGACAGGCTGAGCTTCGCCTCCGGAAGCACCGTTCTGCCCTGCGGCCCGGTATCGGTGAGCTTTTCACAGGACGGAAAAACCGTAAGCTTCAGGGTTTCCGTTCCCGACGGCGTACCCGCCGAATTCACATTCGGCGGAAAAACGCTTACCCTTCTCCCCGGAGAAAACAGTTTCTCCATGGACTTCAAAGCCTGACCCTCACCGTTTTTCTTTTCGGTATTTCAGCGGAGTCGTCCCGGAAACCGCGTGAAACTGGCGCGTAAAGTGAGAAATATTGTTGTAGCCGAGGGATTCGGCAATCTCCGCAATGGACTCCGTTCCGAATTCGAGCGCGTTTTTTGCGGCGTCGATCCTTGCGCAGATCAGATCGTCCGCCGGGGATCTTCCGTACACCGAACGGTAGACCGCGAAAAAGCGCGACTGGCTGAGCCCCGCCGCCCTTGCCATTTCACCGACCGACCAGGGATGGGACAGATCCGAAAGCATCCTCCCCCGCAGATGCCTCAGCCGCTCCGCCGTCGCGCTGTCCACGGCGGGCAGCTCGTCCCCGCTCACCGCGCGGGAAAAACGAATGAAAAATTCGCCGAGCATTAAGCCGAGCATCTTCTTTCTGCCCCTTCGGTCCGAAAAGAACTCACGCTCCATCTCTCTCACCATGTCGGTCACAAAGCCCGTCCCCCGGGGATAGTATACGGTGTTGAAGTCCAGTCCGTTTTCCCGCATCAACTCCGAAAGGTCGCCTTCAATGTGCATCCAATCATGCGTCAGCGGAGTATTGCTCAAAAATCTCTGGGGCTGTCCCGGAGCGTAGATTATACAGGCATGGGGTCTTGTCTGCACCGTCCGTCCCCCCGCCAAAAGTTCGACCGAGTTGAAAAAGTGAAGAAAAACCGCCGTTTCAAGACCGTTCTCCCTTTTCAGAAGAAAACCCGCCTTTTCCGGCCAGGCATGTCGTATCAGCGTTATTTCCGGCAAAACCCATCCCCCCGCGTTTTTGTATAAGCATAGCACACACAGTAGGATATGTCAATAATTCGGTAGTATCGGTCATTGCAATTGCTCCCATATGGGGTTATCATTTACAAATGAACTACATGAAAGGCGGACGCACACAATGGCATACAGACCTGAACATCCAAAGCCCCAGTTTGAGCGTGAAAACTGGCAAAACCTCAACGGACAGTGGCAGTTTGAATTCGACAGAGGCGACTCCGGCGAGCCGCGCGGAATGCACAAAACCGACGCTGTCTTTTCAAAAAGCATCGAGGTTCCCTTCTGTCCCCAGAGCCGGCTTTCCGGAATCGGCGACACCGACTTCATGGCCGCCGTCTGGTACCGCAGAAGCTTTGAAATTCCCGAAAGCGCGCTCTCCGGAAACGTGATTCTGCATTTCGGCGCGGTGGACTACGAAGCGACGGTCTACGTCAACGGCGCCGAGTGCGGCCGCCACAGGGGAGGCTATGTGTCTTTTTCCGTGGACATAACCGAATCTGTCCGCGCGGGAGAAAACATTCTCACCGTCCGCGCCCGGGACAACGAGCGCGACCGCCTCATCCCCACCGGAAAGCAGTCCAACGAATTCCACTCGCGCGGCTGCAATTACACACGCACCACGGGCATCTGGCAGACCGTTTGGCTGGAATTCGTTCCCGTGACCCACATCAGAAAGGTCAGATATTTCCCGGACGCCGCCTCCGGAACGCTCTCCGTCCTTGCAGACCTCTGCGGCTCCGGCACGTTCGCCGTTGAAGCAAGCTTCGGCGGCCGCCCGGTCGGCTCCGCCTCCGCCGACTCCGCCGGAGGCCAGGTCATGCTGACGGTCCCCCTGTCCGAAAAGCATCTCTGGGAAATCGGCGCCGGCGGGCTCTACGATCTGAAGCTGACTTTCGGAGCAGACGCCGTAAAGAGCTATTTCGGTCTTCGCAGCATCGATTACAGCGGCAAAAAATTCCGTCTCAACGGAAAATCCGTCTTCCAGAGACTCATCCTCGACCAGGGCTTCTACCCCGACGGAATCTACACCGCGCCCTCCGACGCAGAGCTGGAAGCCGACGTGGACCGCTCCATGGCCATGGGCTTCAACGGCGCGCGGCTGCACGAAAAGGTTTTC
>JAEDMJ010000041.1 GCA_016303065.1 Clostridiales bacterium | reverse complement strand
TTTGCGGTGCTTCTTTTGTCTTCCATTGTTTAATTTACAAGGTACTGTCTTGCGTCGTCCGCTTTTCAGGAGCTTCTCCCGTGAGGCGGTCAACATTGGATATTATATCACAGCCCGTTTCGTTTGTCAAGCACTTTTTTCGATTTGTCGAAAAAAGTTTTTCAAGCGGAAATCAAGCTTAGATACCGCCCTGTAAAAAGGGCTTACTTCATGCCAAACCGCTTCTTGAACTTATCGACACGGCCGCCGGTATCAACCAGCTTCTGCTTGCCGGTATAGAAGGGGTGGCACTTGGAGCAAATTTCGACGTGAACGTCCTTCACCGTAGAACCGGTTTCGATGACCTCGCCGCACGCACAGTAGATCTTGGTCTGCTGATAGTTCGGATGGATTCCGTCTTTCATTCTCTCCTTCACCTCCTCTTTTACTCTCGCCGGCGTTCCGCACGGCGCACGGTATATGATACCATACTCATTTTATTTTTGCAAGCCCTTTTTTCATTTTTTTCAAAAAAATTTCTCACGCCCGGCCGTCAACCGAATCCGGCGCATCAAAATCAAGCCTTACCGCAGTTTCCGTGCGGAAAAACCAGACATACGCACTCTTTACCGGCTTCCCGAGCATTTCCGAAAGCGCATATCTGTACACGCCAAGCTGGGAGCGATACCCCTCCGCGCGCAGAGCCTCCTCACCGGGCTGCACCGCGTCGGTCTTGTAGTCCGCAATTTCCAGGGAGCCGTCGGAGTTTTCCCAAAAGAGGTCGATGACGCCCTGAAGCAGCACGCTCTCGCCGGTTCCTCTTTCTCCCGCAAAGCGCTCCGCCGGCGCAAGCACGGAAAACTTAAACTCCCGCCTCACGCCGCGATTTTCCGGAGAAAGGACCTTTTCACCCAGCTCGCTGTCGTAGAACGCCTTTACGGCGCGCGGCGAAATCACGCTTCGCTGCCTTGCGGAAAATACGCCGCGTCTTTCAAGAATGTCCAGTTCACCCGAAGCGTCCCCGGCGGAGCTGTATTTTCTCTGCGGAAGAAGCTGCATTGCAAGGTGCACCGCAACTCCGCGTTCCGCCGCCGTAAGCCCGCCTCTCCGGCGCATAAAGTCCGGCGGGGCAATATTCTGTTCCTTTTTTGCTTCCGCCCCGGCAAGTTCCACCAGTCCGCTGTATCCCGTAGCGGTCATTTTCGCCGGAAGCTCCGACGCCCCGGCATATGGATAGACAAAGCTCACTCTTTCGGAAATCACCCGCTTCATCTCCGGATCCGCTGCCGAAGCGCCCTTTTCCTGGACGCACTCGGGCTTTGCCTTGCGCTCCTGCATTTCCGCCGGCACTTCGGTAATTTTCACGGGGACGGCCGTTCCGTCTTCGGCCTCGCAGGCCGCAAGAAGCCAACAGCCAAGACTTGCTTTTTTCCGGCACACCGCGCCGATCCAATCCGGTGAACCGTCCGTTCTGAGGGCGGCTCTGAGCTTTCCCGGATTTTGGCATATGCCGGTCACAACAAGCTTTTCCCGCGCTCTGGTCATTGCGACGTACAAAAGCCGGAGCTCTTCGGCGTACTGTTCTTTGTCCAGAAGCACTGCCGCCGCCTCCCGCGAAAGCGTCGTATACCTCACAAAACGCTCCGGTTCAGTCCGCATCATGCCAACTCCGCAGTCCCTGTGGACCAGAACATTCGCCCTTTTCCAATCCGTGTTCATTCTTTCCATTGTGTTGGCAAGAAAAACCACGGGGAACTCAAGCCCCTTCGAGGCGTGTATCGTCATCAGCCTGACGCCCTCCGTCCCGACTTTCGGAGCGGAAAACTCGTCTCCGCGCGCTTTTGCACGTTCAAGACTCCGCACAAAACCGCCCAGATCCTGTCCTCCGCGCTCGGCGAAAGACGACGCCAGACCGGTCAGCAAAGTGAGATTGGCTCTTCTTGCGGCGCCGCCCTCCATTGAACCGAAAACGACAAAGGCTCCGCTCATGTCAAGCAGCATTCCGACCGCGCGGCCGACGTCCGCGTCCGAAGCCGCAAGGCGCATTTTTTCAAGCCGCGCAAGCGCGCTGCGGCATCTTTCGGCCGTTTCGCCTTCCGTTTCGGCGCACTGTTTCATCGCACGGTAAAACGGCAGACCCTTTCCGGCAATTCTCACACGGCCCAGATCGTCCGCCGAAAATCCCTCAAGCGGAGAGCGGAGATAACCCACAAGGGCGATCTCCCTTCCGGGATTGTCCACGGCGGCAAACATTGACATCGCCGCGTTCACCTCCGCCGACGTGAATATGTTTCCTCCGGCGTCGGTGCTTACGGGGATACCTCTCGACGTCAGCGCTTCGGCGATCACGGGTATCCTCCGCATTGCCGAACGCGTAAGCACGGCTATGTCGCCGGGACGTATCTCCCGATAGCCTCCGGTCTCCTTGTCAAACACCTTCCTTCCGGAAAGCAGCATTTTGCCGATCCTTTCGGCGATCCACCCGGCCTCCGTCTCTCTTGCGCTCAGAGCGGTTTCCTCGTCCCCGTCCCCGAAAGCGTCCGAAGCGCCGCCGAAAGCGAGAAGGTCAAATTCCGTTCCATTGTCCTCTCCGCTCCCGTCAGTCCGGCATGAAACAAGCTCGTCCTCGGAGCGATAGCCCATCTCGCCAAACTCTTCAGTCATAAGCTTTCTGAACACGGCGTTTACAGAATCCGTAACCGACGGCAGCGACCTGAAATTTTTCCGCATCGTCACCGTGCTGTCCCCGGACTCAAGCCGGGTCTCGCCCTCGGATCCGGAAAACGGCACAACGGCCGCACCGGCGCGGCGGCGCGAAAGAAAGATTCTGGGCTCCGCCTTTCTGAACCTGTATATGCTCTGTTTGACGTCGCCCACGACAAAAAGCTCCGCTCCGGCGGCGGCAAGGCACTTGAATATCTCGTCCTGTATCGCGTTCGTATCCTGATACTCGTCGACCATGATCTCTTTTATCTTTGATCCGTACTCAAGCGCCATTTCCGAAGGCGACAGCACGCCGTCTTTTTTCACCGACAGAAGCTTCAGGGCATAGTGTTCCATGTCATCAAAGCCAAGCACTCCCGCGCCGAGCTTTTTTTCCTGCCAAAGCTCCGAAAACTCCCCCGAAAGGCGCAAAAGCTCCCTGACGCAGGGGGCGTTTTCCGCCACGTCAGAAACAAGCGTTTCCCCCGGCACGGAGAAAATTTCCTTGCTCCAGTCTTTTACAAGGTTTTTGGCTGTGTCCCTGAGATTTTTCAGCTCCGCTTTCACGTCTTCCGGAACGTTCCTCCTAAAAGTCAGCCGTCCGAAATTGCAGGCGCTTTCAAGGGCGGAACGAAGCTGTTCCCATGTGCCCTCCGCTCCGAGAAGCTGTCTTACGTTTGCGCTCTCCCCGGAAATGATTTCCGCCGTGTTTCCGTCGATTCCGTTTTCCAGGGCAAGCTTTTCGCACCTGTCATATAGGTACGCAGCAAGCCTGACGTCCCGCTTCAGCTCTCCGATGCAGATCTTTCCCCACACGGTGTCCGCCGCGTCGCCAAGACCGTCCTGTCGCGGAGCGAGCCTTTCGGCAAGCCCCTCCGGATCGCAGTCGTTTCTGAGCACCGCAGATATGCGCAGGATCAGTTCCGCCAAAGCCGAGTCATCCCGCGCGCCCGAGACGCACTCCGCAAGCTTCAAAAAATCTCCGCCCCGCTCCGCCGCGGAGTACTCCTTTTCCAGAAGCTCGCCAAGCGTCTCCCGGCGCATTGCATCTTCCTCTTCCCCGCTTATTATGCGGAATTCCGGATTTATACCGAGAAGATGAAAGTTTTCCCGTATCAGCTTTGCACAGAAAGCGTGTATGGTCATTATCCGCGCCGTCTGCACCCGGTTGAACTGCCCGCGCAGAGCGCGGTTTCCCGGGTCCGCCGCAAGGGCGGAGCCGATCGCCTCGGATATTCTCGTGCGCATCTCTGAAGCCGCCGCGTTCGTAAAAGTCAGGATCACCAGATCGTCCAGACTGTCCGGGGATTCTTCCCGCGTTATTCTTGCAAGCACGCGCGCCACAAGCACCGCCGTTTTCCCGGAACCCGCCGCGGCGGAAACCAGAAGGCGGCGGTCCCTCGCATAGATCGCCGTGTACTGTTCATTTGTCCAGCCCACTGTCTCCGCCCATCCTTTCATAGAATTCCTCGCGCTTAACCTTCGGAAGCACTCTGTATTTGTCCCCTCTGCGGTTGGGGTCAAACTGGCATATCTGCCTGTACTCGCACCGGTCGCAGGCGCTGTCCGACGAGCGTATGTACGGCGTGCACTCCATTTCTCCGGCTTTGAGCGCGGAGTACATGTCCCCGAGCACCCCGCCCACGTGCGTCTTCATCGTTTCAAACTGTTCTTTTGTCGCAACGGACGACTCTTTTTTTACCGTCCCGTCCTTTGCTGAATAGCTGACCGGGATAAACCTGGCCTTCAGCTGCCCGGGTTCAAGACGCTCCATGGCGCGAAGGACTTCTTCGTCCCCGAGGACAATTCCGCTCCTCCCCATGCAGGCATCGGCCTCTTCGCCCAAATCCACCTTCTGCACTTTTCTGAGAGACGGAACATACAGCACCCCGGCAGGGACCGCATTTTCCTCTTCCTCGAGAACGAACAGATAGAGCAGAAGCTGTATCCCCAGTCCCGCGGAGATATCACTGTAACTGAACTTTTTCTCTCCCGTCTTGTAATCCGCAATGCGGATATACCGCTCTCCGTCTTTCTCCCAGATATCAACTCTGTCGGCCTGCCCCGAAAGCGGAAGCTCCGCATTTCCGATCCGGCAGACTTTTCCGCGGAAGTCGTATTCAAAGCTGACCGGCCTGAAATCGCTCACCGAAAACTCCTCCACCAGACTGTCCGTCATCACAAACACTCTTGAGCAAAGCCGTTCAAAAAGCCAGCGTATCCGCGCGGGCTTGTCAGAAAGTCCGCCCATCTGTTCCCGCACATACTCTTCAATATATTTTTCCGCGATCTCCCGTGCCAGAGCTTTCGTGACGCTTCCCCAGGGGTCCCCCGGGCGCGACGAAATGTCTTTCGCCGTGCGCTCCAGAACATAGTGGACGAAAGTTCCGATCATCTGGGGCTCCAGCTCGGCCTTTTTCTCGGATTCAACGCCGAGACCGTACCTTGCGAAAAAAGAAAAACGGCAGGTATTGAACATTTCAAGCTTTGAAACCGTGACCGACGGCCGCTCACGGTAAAGTCCGCTGACGACCTCCGGGTCCTTTATGGGGCCTCTTTTCAGGGAGTTTGCAAACTCCGCCCTGGCCAAAAGCGCTCTGCCCTGCTCCGTGGCGGCCGACACTTCCGCAGCGGCCCAGGCAAGCGGGGACACCACCGAAGCGCTTTTCACCGTCGCCCCAAGCTCCGCGCACGGAACCGGAGCCCAGGTGCGGAATTCCGCCCTGTGCTCGTCCGCAGTCTCCGCCGAAAGTCCCGGCAGAAGCTTTCGGATCCTTGTGCAGACATATGACGGAGAAAGCTGCGCTCCGTCCGCGCCATTTCTCGGGTACGACACAAAAAGCCTGTCCGAAGGAGCGGCAACCGTCCGGTACGCCGTAAGCTGGCTTCGGCGCACCTGCTCCACATCGTCCGGAGCAAGGCGTATGTTCCGGTCTCCCGCAAGCTCTCTCCGGTCCGCCGATGTGAGCAGACCTCCCTCCACCGGCGCCGGCGGAAAACTTCCTTCCACAGCGCAGAGAATGAACAGCGCCCTCGGATGCGAAAAACGCGCCCGTTCCGCCTCGCCCACAGACACGCAGTCCAGCGTCGTCGGGATAGTTCCAACGCTGCACCCAGACAGCATCACGCGCAGAAGCGGCGCATACTCTTCCGGTTTCAGCTTTTCGTCCTCCATCACCGACACGAACTGTTCCAGCGCGCCGTAGATCATTTCGACCAGCTGGGAATATTCCTCCGCAGCCCGGATATTTCCCGCTCTGCGAAGCTCTCCGCGGCGCTGCGCCACATTGTCCGCAAATCCGGTTTCTTCCATATATGTACAGACCGCTGCGGTCATATCTCTCGCCGCCCCGGTTTTAAGCCCCTGTGCAAGCCGGGCAAGCGGCGCCGCAAAGCGCCGCCTTTTTTCATTCAGACCCGCAAGCTCGGCTTCCGTCTCTTCGCTGAATTTCTCGCCGTAGCCTCCGGGGTGCATGGTAAACCCCGGCTCGGACACCCATGCCTTTCCACTTATATTCCACATTCTGACATAGCCTTCGAGCTCGTCCGCCTCCTCCGGCGTCAGCCCCGCAAGCCCCGTTTTCGCAAGCCTCAGACAATCCTCCATGCGAAAACCGTTTACCGCGGCGTCAACCGCCGAACAGACCGCTTTCACCGGAGCCTTAGAGACAATGCTTTCTGTTCTGTCCGCAAAGCAGGGAATACCGTATTTTGAAAACACCGACAAAACGTCCGAAAAGCCGGACGAAGGTATGACCACGGCAATATCGCGGTATCTGTAACCTTCCGTTTCGACAAGCTTCCTGATCTCCGCCGCCGCATACTCGCATTCGGAATACCGCGAAGCCGCCGAAAACATTCTGACCGAGCCGTCCGGCTCATCGCAACGCCCCGAAGACGCATATTCAAACAGGTTCTTTTCAAGAAAAGAAAGCTGGGATTCCGGATCAGAAAACCTCCGGCAGCTTCCGTCCCCGGCGCGTTCGATCCGCGTTTCCGTCCCTCCGCAGGCACGGCGCAGTTCTGCAAGTGTCGCCCGGCAGTGAGCAAAAACATCCTCCGGGCCGCCGTCTTCTCCGTCAAGGCACAGCGTCACCGTCAGCTCCCGCGCGTCTGCGGCGGCCCGTCCGATTATTTTGAGTTCTGCGGGCGTAAAGCCGACAAAACCGTCCATATAAATCCGTCTTCCGCGAAGATATCCGCTTTCGCAGAGGCGTTCGTAAAGACGCTCCAAAACATCCGCAGGATCTCCGAGATCCCCGCCGAGAATAGCGTCGTACGCGCCGTATATAAGTGAAAGATCGTGCAGCTTGTCTGCAAGTCCGCCGCGCTCATCGTCGGCAACGGCCAGATCGGCCGGCTTCACACAGTAGCTTTTAAATTCCGTAACGGCTGAGAGCAGCTTTGAAGTCATGTCCGTGCTCCGCCGCCCGCCGTAAACCCGAAGCTGTCCCTCCGTCTGGCACTGGGCGGCATACATCGCAAGAAGACGTCCGCCGTCGTCGATCCTCGGAGGAGCCCCTCCGGTCTCCGCGAACACGCGCCGCGCAAGCCCCTTAAACGTCATGACTTCGGCAGAAAGAGATATTCCGTTTCCCGCGCGCAGGCAAAGCTCACGTTCGGCGTTGAACGAATACTGTTCCGGAACAAGCAGCAGTATCCCGTTTCCGCCGTTTGCAGCGTGCGCGGCAATTTCTCCGAGCACAAGATCCGTTTTTCCGCTTCCGGCGCGGCCGGTCACGATTCGCAGCATTGCCTGAGACCTCCTTCTTTCCCCGTTCCGATTTTTCCAAAGCCAATCTGCGGGGCTTCCTATATTTAATTACATATATTACAGCATAAATACACAAAGAATAATATACTTAAACTCATTCAAAGTATATCACAGGCATTCTCTCCGTGTCAATCCCAAAGCAGCGAAAGCCCGCGAAAGCGTTTGCTTTCGCGGGCTTTTCTTTCGGTCCCGGGCAAAAAGACGTATATTTCCGTCATTTGCGCCCGTGTCCGTACGTTCCGATCCGGAAACAACTCCGAATCATCGTCCCTGTCTTTCTTTCGGAAAGAAGCGGGATCTATTTTCACTGCTTTAGCGCAGATCTCCCGGAGTTTCCCTGAAAAACAGCCCGTTTTATTTCTTTTCACAGCGCTTTCAGCTTCAAAACGTCACGGACCGACCGGAACATCCGTCTTCCGGCCGGTCCGAAGATCAGCCCGAAAGCTTAAATGTCCGGGATTATTATTCTGCCGAAAAGCCTTTGTTTATTCAGGAATATTTTTCCGAATTTCCGTCCGTTTAACGGCATATATATCCGTCGTAAACCAATAAAAGGGGTGAAGAAAAAATGAAGATCATAGACTGGCTTCTCGGAACGCCGGATGCCTCTCCCGAGGACGAGCTGTATGAAGCGCTCAAGCTTTGGGAGGACGCGGGCGAAGCGCTTATTTCGGCGCGTCACAGATTCAACTCTGCCCAAACCCCGCTCGAGACCGAGGCCGCAATACATGAGATGGGCGCCGCCGAAGCAAAACGGAGCCAGGCGCTTACGGAACTGCGTTTGCTGCTTCCAAAGGAAAGCTGTGAAGATCAAATCCCATGTAAGTACACAATTCCACGCAGATAATTTGCGTGAAGTGTAATATTTTGCTTGACAAATCGAATCCTATAATCTATAATAACTGATGCGCAGTTTTGAATGGCGTTTTTTAGTCGGAGGACTATTTTATGACGGTCAATATCCGAAGCGTTCTTTCCGGTCAGAGATTGTCGATACCCATCGAGTACGAAGCAGACTTCTGTGAGTACGATTTTTACGGCGTAAAGCCGTTTCCGAATCCTGTCTCCGTGAAAGGCTCCGTTGACAGCTCCTCCGGCGTTGTCATGCTTGAACTCAGCATTTGCGCTGTCGCCCAAACGCGGTGTGCAAGCTGCGGGAAGGGCATTTCCGTTCCGATGGATGTTCCCGTCCGGCTTATGGTCGTGAACTCCATCCCCGAGAACGCAGAGGAGGACGAGCTCATCCTTTGCGAAAACGGAGAACTTGAGCTCGATGACACGGTGAACGAAGCGCTTACTCTGGCGATGGATCTCCGTCCGCTCTGCACTCCCGACTGCAAAGGGGTGTGCTTCGGATGCGGCGCCGATCTCAACCGTGAACCCTGCCGCTGCGCTCCGCGGATCAATCCCGAGCTTGAAAAACTCAAGGATCTGTTCTGACATTCAGACAAAACATCGATCAATCCCGTCAGGAGGTGTACAAGATGGCCGAACCGAAAAGAAAGACTTCCAAGGCAAGACGCGACAAGCGCCGCAATGCCCACTGGAAAATGACCCTTCCCGGTCTGGTGAAATGCCCTGAGTGCGGAGCCGCAAGACTTCCGCACAGAATGTGCCCGGAATGCGGCAACTACAAGGGACGTACCGTCGTCGCAAAGGCTGCTGAATAAGCAAACTTTCCTGCCGTTCTCTTTTATCGGGCGCGGTCAGGCAGAGTCTGTCATGCTTTGAGCGATATTTTAGCACAAGGACTTGGCGTTTGTCTTTCCGCTTGCGGAAATACGAATGCCTTTTCTCTTATGTGCCGCATTTTTCAAAAGGTGGGGTGCCCATTGTCTTTCAAAATTGAATCCGTCGACGCGGGCAGCCCCGCCGCGCATGCCGGCATTCGGGCAGGAGAGCATCTCGTCTCCGTAAACGGCAACGCGATCGGAGACGTTCTTGATTACCGCTATTATACCGCGGATCCGGAGCTCTCCGTCGTCCTGGCAAACGGCGAGGGCACAGAGCGCACGGTTCACATCCGAAACCGAAACTACCTTCCTCTGGGGCTGAACTTTTCGACCTATCTTATGGACGAAAAACGCTCATGCGCGAACCACTGCGTCTTCTGCTTTATCGACCAGCTTCCCTCGGGGCTCAGGGAAAGCCTCTATTTCAAGGACGACGATATGCGCCTGTCCTTTCTCATGGGCAATTATATAACATTGACCAATCTTTCCGACGAGGACATCGAAAAAATCATCCGGCTGCGCATAAGCCCCATAAACATCTCCGTCCACACGACGGATCCAAAGCTGCGCATCAGGATGTGCAGAAACCCCAACGCCGGAAAATGCTTTGACATAATGCGAAAGCTTTCCGACAGCGGGATCTCCATGAACTGTCAAATTGTCCTCTGTCCCGGACTCAACGACGGCGATGCACTGAGAAAGACCCTGACCGATCTTTTTTCGCTGCGCCCCGCCGTAAATTCCATCTCCGTTGTTCCGGTCGGGCTCACCGGACACCGCAGCGGACTTTACCCCCTCAGGTCAGTGACCTGCGAAGAGGCGAGAGCCGTCATTGCGGCGGTCAGCGAGTTTGGAGATCACGAGCTTTACAGAAGCGGCGAAAGAGTGGTTTTTGCCTCCGACGAGTTTTACATTCTGGCACAGCTCCCCCTCCCCTCCGCCGAATACTACGAAGGGTTTGACCAGCTTGAAAACGGCGTCGGCATGGTTTCACTTCTGAAAAGCGAATTTTCCGACGCGCTTTCCGCCGAAACCGGAGAGCTCTCCGCGCCGAAGCCCTTTTCCATTGCCACAGGCGTCGCGGCGGCTCCGTATATACGCGAGCTGGCCGAAATGCTTTCCCTCCGCTGCCCGAACCTCAAGTGCCGGGTGTTTACAGTTGAAAACAAATTCTTCGGCGGAGACGTCACTGTGGCCGGTCTTCTGACCGGAACCGACATAAAAAATGCGCTTATCGGGCAGGACCTTGGCGAAAGGCTTTTGATCCCCGCTTCCTCGCTCAGATACGACGGCGAACTTTTCCTCGACGACATGAGCCTTTCGGAGCTTTCCGAAGCGCTTTCAGTAAAGATAACACCCGTGCCAAACGACGGAGCCGTTCTTTTGAACGCAATGCTCGGCCGTGATACGGCGCAGTAAAGGATATTTGCCATGAAACCGACAGTTGCCATAGTCGGACGGCCGAACGTCGGCAAGTCCATGCTTTTCAATAAGCTTGCAGGTCAGCGTCTCTCCATTGTGGAAGACACTCCCGGCGTCACCCGCGACCGGCTCTACGCCGACTGCGAATGGCGCGGACGCAGCTTCAGCCTTATCGACACCGGAGGCATAGAGCCCCGTGCGGACAGCGATATGCTGAAATTCATGCGTCTCCAGGCGGAAATTGCCATACGCCACGCCGATGTTGTCATCTTTATGACCGACCTTACCACCGGCGTCACTGCGGCGGACGGAGATATCGCGCCGATGCTGCTCCGCTCCGGAAAGCCCATCGTCCTCTGCGTCAACAAGGTCGACTCCCTCGGCGCGCCCCCTCCGGAGCTTTACGAGTTCTACGATCTCGGCCTTGGGGAGCCGATGCCCGTCTCCGCGATACACGGGCACGGCACCGGCGACCTTCTGGACGCCTGCTTTGAGCACTTCCCCCCCGCCGAAGAAGACGACGAAGATCCCGACCGTATCCGCGTCGCGATCATCGGAAAGCCCAACGCCGGAAAGTCCAGTCTTCTCAACACGCTTCTGGGCGAGGAACGCGTCATCGTAAGCAATATTCCCGGCACAACGCGCGACAGTGTTGACGCCAGGCTCGACAACGAATTCGGTTCATTTCTCTTTATCGACACCGCCGGAATACGCCGCCGCTCAAAAGTCGACGAAGCCGTTGAGAGATACAGCGTTTTAAGGGCAATGCTTGCCATCGACCGGGCGGACGTGTGCGTAATAATGGTCGACGCCGTCGACGGCGCCACCGAACAGGACACACGCATTGCCGGAATGGCGCACGAAAAGGGCAAAGCCGCTGTCATTGCCGTCAACAAATGGGATCTCATCGAGAAAGAAACCAACACGATGCAGCAGATGCGCGACAAGATCGCGGAGACCTTCTCGTTCATGTCCTACGCGCCCATTGAGTTTATCTCCGCAAAAAACGGAAGCAGAATCCCCAAGCTCTTCGCCTCCATCGTCAAAGCCGCCGCGGAAACAAAGAAGCGCATTCCGACCGGCGTTCTCAACGACGTTCTCAACGACGCGACCACCCGCGTCCAGCCACCCACCGACAAGGGCAAGCGGCTCAAGGTCTATTTTGCGACCCAGGTTTCCGCCGCGCCTCCCACGATCATCCTTTTCTGCAACGACAAAGAGCTTTTCCATTTCTCCTATGTCAGGTATATTGAAAACCGTTTCCGGGAAATATTCGGGTTTGAAGGAACTCCGATACGCCTCATCAAGAGAGAAAAGGGAGAAAACGATGAACTCCGTGTCTGACACATGGCTGCGCCGGGAGGTTTGAAAGTACAAAATGGAGATTTTTGAAACTGTAATCGACTATTTCGCCGGTCTCGGCGATTACATGATCCGCATTCCTCTCATAGCACTGATATCCTACCTTCTTGGAAGCATCAACACTTCGATCATTGTGTCGAAATATTACCTTCACAAGGACATCAGGGATTACGGAAGCGGCAACGCAGGGTTTACCAACGCCGTCCGCTCCATGGGAGCGAAGCTCGGCCTTCTCGTCCTCTTCGGCGACGTTGCAAAATGCGCGCTCGCCTGCGTCATCGGCCAGCTGATCTACTGCGGAAACATGAGCTTTGTGGACGGAGCGTCCGGCCGGCTTCTCGCCGGGGCGTTCGTTTTTCTCGGCCACATCTATCCCCTTTATTTCCGGTTCCGCGGAGGAAAGGGCGTGCTGACGCTTGCCGTCACCGTCGCGATGTTCGACTGGAGGATATTCCTTATCGGTCTGGTCCTGTTTTTGATTGTTGTACTCATCACAAGATATATCTCCCTGGGCTCAATAACGATTGCCGTCTATTTTCCGATTGCCGTCTATTTTTTCTCAAGGACGGATCTTACGGCGATCAATATGTCCATCGGCTATACCGCAGTGGCTGCCGGAATGTCCGCAATACTGATTTTCAAGCATCGGACGAATATCGTTCGCCTCATCAAAGGCAGCGAATCGAAGTTCTCCTTTAAGGGGAAACCCCTTATCGAAGGAGCCGAAAACGTGGAAATCGCAAAGAAAAAATAGCGCTCGCTTGACAAACCGTCTTTTGACGGTTATAATATTAGCAATGCAGCGATCCGGCAGAACCGGCGGACGCGGCCGCCCCGGAATCCGCAGCGCCGTGTCGTTCCGGCGAGCCTAAAACTCCCGGTTTGCATGGTTTTTGACAATTCAATATGTTTGGGTTTTCTTGTGTCCCTTCCCGGTACCGCTCCAGTTTTCCCGCCCGGAGCCCGGGAACCTGACTTTGAAAATACAATTGCCGGTGTGATGGAATTGGCAGACGTGCTGGACTCAAAATCCAGTGGTAGCGATACCGTGCGGGTTCGACCCCCGCCACCGGCACTGCGCCGGAGCAAGCTGTATAAAGCTTGCTCCGGCTTTTTTTCACAAAAGCCCGGGCGCGCTCATGCCGCCTCTCCTCCTTCCCAGCGACGGCGCAAACAACCCGTAACAATGTCATAAGCATCCCATATCCACATGCATATTGACATGCGGCAGTTTATACAAACGATCGACCCGAAAATTGGCATTCGGGCGTCCCGGCTGCAAAAGATTATCGTTTCGGTTATATGTTTTCAGTTGGCAGGCTTAACTGATACGCTGTCACAAACACATTGACGTATAGCGGAAAATCCGTAGGTGAGCCAATAATTTTTCGTTGCCGGTATGCTCCGCCTTTCCCGCCGCGCTCCGATTTTCCGGGGCGCGGTTTGTTTTTGGAAAATTCTGTCCCCCAAAAACGCCGGTACGCCGTTTGCGCCGCCTGCAAATTTTCCGGCTTTCAGCGGCGCAGGAGTCTCCGCCCCATTACTCACTTGACACCCGGCAAGGTTCTGGTATATAATTAGTTACAAGGATATTCTGCATTTTTGCATATCTAATACACAATAGGACGGTTCAGATCATGGACAAATTCGCAAGATTCAAATTCCAGCCCTGTATCCCCCTCGGCGAAGACGGCCGCTGCGTCACGGCGTCCCCCAAACACGCCCGCCTTTCCAGACAGGCCGCAGCCGAAGGCATGGTTCTTCTCAAGAACGAAGGAAACGTGCTGCCTCTCAGAAAAGGCTCAAAGGTCGCGCTTTTCGGCAAAGCCACCATTGAATACATCAAGGGAGGCGGCGGCAGCGGCGACGTTCACACCCGCTATATCCGCAATATCTACGACGGATTTGCCCGGAAGGAGCAGGAAGGCAAGGTCTCCGTATACGGTCCCCTTATCGACTTTTACCGGGAGTATGTAAAGACCGAAAGCAAGAACGTTCTGACCCAGGAACAGATCGACAGGATTTGGGACGTTGTCAACGCCATGGAGTTCTGCACCAAGCGCGACGACATGACCTATGACACTTTTGCCAGAATGCATGTTCCCGAGGCGAAAGTCCCCGATGAACTGATCTCCTCCGCCGCCCGGTGGGCCGACACCGCCGTTATCACCCTCAGCCGCTTCTCTGCTGAGGGCGTCGACCGCAGACCCACACCCGGAGACTATTATTTGTCCGACCTTGAAAAGGAGCTTATCGACAAAGCCGGCGAGCTTTTCAAAAACGTCGTCGTTGTCATAAACTCCGGAGCAACCATCGACTGCGAATACTTTGCGGAAAAAGACAATGTTCAGGCCGTTCTCTTCGCATGGCAGGGCGGCATGGAGGGCGGCTGCGCCATAGCCGACATCCTCTGCGGCGACGAAAACCCCTCCGGTAAGCTTGTCGACACCATAGCCAAATCATACGACGCGTTCCCCTGCAAGGACGATTTTTGGGAATGCTTCGGACATCTCGATTACAGCGAAGACATCTACGTCGGATACCGTTACTTTGAAACAATTCCCGGCGCAAAAGAGCTCGTCCGCTATCCCTTCGGCTTCGGCCTCTCCTACACAAGCTTTGCACTCAGCGGACAGGTCTGCTGCGAAAGCGACGGAAACATCGTCGCGGTTGTGAACGTGACCAACACCGGCTCCGTCCCCGGAAAAGAAGTTGTCCAGCTCTATTACAGCGCGCCCCAGGGACTTCTCGGCAAACCGGCAAGGGTGCTTGCCGCATTTAAAAAGACGGAGCTTCTCGCCCCCGGAGAGTCCGAGATGGTCGTCCTGAGTTTTCCCGTCAAAAACATGGCAAGCTACGACGATCTCGGAAAAGTCTGCAAATCGGCATATGTCCTCGAAAAGGGCAGCTACGCGTTCTATCTCGGCACGTCCGTGAGAAACGCGGCAAAGCTGGACTACGAATTTGCGGTCTCCGAAGACACAGTCGCCGAACAGCTTGTCTCCCGCTGCCGGCCTTTCCGGCTCAAAAAGAGAATGCTTTCCGACGGAAGCTATGAAGAGCTGCCCTGCGGCGAAGCAAGCTACGCCACAGGTTCTGCGGAGCCCTCCGGAGCAAAAGCCCCCGAAACACTCGCAAAATTCGATGCCGTCGGAACGGACGTCACGCTTGACGAGTTTATCGCCCAGTTCACCGTCGAAGAACTCATCAATTTCGGCGGTCACCACCCGTCCACAGGCGTTGCCAACACCGGCTGCTTTGGCGGACTTGACCGGCTTGACGTACCTCCTGTCCCGACAGCGGACGGTCCCGCCGGTCTCCGTTTGAATCCTTCCACCGGCATTCCCACAACGGCGTGGCCCTGCGCGACCCTTTTGGCCTGCTGCTGGAACACCGACCTCGTTTTCCGCGTCGGCGCCGCCGGAGGAGCCGAGCTGAGAGAGAATAACCTCGGCATCTGGCTTGCGCCCGCCATGAACATCCACAGAGATCCCCTCTGCGGCAGAAACTTCGAGTACTATTCCGAAGATCCCCTCATCGCCGGAAAAACAGCCGCCGCCGCAGTAAGAGGCATCCAGTCCCAAAAGGTCTCCGCCTCAGTCAAGCACTTTGCCTGCAACAACAAGGAGGCAAACCGCTTCGGCTGCGACTCCCGCCTTTCCGAAAGAGCTCTCCGCGAGATCTATCTCAAGGGCTTTGAGATCTGCGTGAAGGAATCCGACCCCTGGACGATCATGTCGTCCTACAACCTTATAAACGGTCAGCACACCTCCGAAAGCTACGAGCTTCTGACCGGAATTCTCAGAAACGAGTGGGGCTTCAAAGGAATGGTCACCACCGACTGGGGAAACAAGAACGATTCGGTCAAGGAAGTCAAGGCCGGAAACGATATTAAAATCTACGGAGGCTTCTTCGACGAACTCATGAACGCCTATAAAACCGGCGCTCTTACAAGAGCCGACCTTGAGCTCTGCGTAAAGAGAATTCTCGAAATGACCCTGAAGCTTGCCTGAGTTTCTTCTGCTTTTGCGTCCCCCCGTTTTCCATTTTGGGAAAACGGGGGGACTCTCATTTTTCCGCGGCAAAAATCTCTCCGCTTCAATATTTTTCTTGACAACCTCCAAAACATCTGATATAATATCGCTGTTGCATGCGGATGTAGCTCATCCGGTAGAGCGCCACCTTGCCAAGGTGGAGGTAGCGAGT
>JAEDMJ010000079.1 GCA_016303065.1 Clostridiales bacterium | reverse complement strand
CGTCGTCGAGAGTTGAGACGGTCACGGCAAGCGCGCGGTAGGACGATGCGCCGCGGAACCCGTTGAGATAGCGGCAGATGTGGGCCCGGCTTTCGGTGAGCGCCCGGCGTTCGCCTTTCTGCTGCACTGCCAGCTCGGTCTGGCGGAGATATTCGCCGACGCGCTCGGAAACTGTGGGCGAGTGGGGGACGGATTCAAAAATCCACGGGTTGCCGAGGGCGCCGCGTCCCACCAGGGCGAACTTTGCGCCGGTGAGCCTGAGAAGCCTTTCGGCGTCCGCCCGGTCGGAAATGTCGCCGTTGACGATGACCGGGATGGGCACGGAGGCGACGACGCGGCCCATGATCTCCGGATCGGCAGACCCGGTGTATAGCTGGCGGGAGGTCCTTCCGTGGATGCAGAGTCCGTCTGCACCGGAGCGGTAGGCCATTTGAGCGAATTCGACGGCGTTGATATGCGAGCTGTCCCAGCCCGAGCGGAACTTTACCGTCACCGGGCAGGACACGGCTTTTTTGACCGCAGAGATGATCTCCGAGGCGAGCTCCGGCTTTTTCATGAGCGCGGAGCCCTCGCCGGAGGACACGATCTTTCCCGCCGGACAGCCCATGTTTATGTCGAGAATGTCGGCACCGGATATTTCGAGCGCGATCTCTGCCCCGCGGGCCATGACTTCCGGCTCGGAGCCGAAAATCTGGACGGCGCAGGGGTGCTCCCCCGGAGCAAGACAGGCGATCTCGCGGGTTTTTTTGTCGGAAAAGCAGAGCGCCTTTGCGCTTATCATCTCCGTCACGGTATAAGTGCAGCCGTGGTCGCGGCAGACGTTTCGGAAAGCCATGTCCGCAAAGCCTGCCATCGGGGCGAGTCCGAGCGTTCCGCCGATATGAATGCCGCCGATATCGATGCCTTCGCTCATGGCTCCTCCCGTTATCCTAAAAATCGGAGTTTAAATTATAGCGAAAAAGTGCGGAAAAGTCAAGTGTTTTTTGAGGAAAAATTACGGAAAATACTTGCCTTTTTGAAAATGTGTGGTATAATAAATCAGTTAAAAAGAATTGTTGAATAGAAAACAAAGAAAAAGAAAGGACTATTGCCATGGACAGAAAATTTGTCTACATGTTCAGCGAAGGAAACGGCGGCATGCGCGAGCTCCTCGGCGGAAAGGGTGCGAACCTTGCGGAGATGATGAACCTCGGTATGCCGGTCCCCAACGGCTTCACTATTACCACGGAAGCCTGCACCGACTATTACGAAAATTCCGAATCAATCAGCGAAGAGGTCAAAGAGCAGATTTTTGAACACCTCGAAAGGCTTGAGAGGGAAAGCGGAAAAACCTTCGGCAACGCAGAAAACCCCCTTCTTGTCAGCGTCCGTTCCGGCGCAAGAGCGTCGATGCCGGGTATGATGGATACGATCCTGAACCTCGGTCTTAACGACGAGGTCGTGGAGGGACTTGCACGTCTCACAGGAAACCCGCGCTTTGCATACGACTCCTACCGCCGTTTTATACAGATGTTCTCCGACGTCGTCATGGGCGTTCCGAAACCCGAGTTTGAAGAGATCATCAAAGAAGTGAAGACCCAAAAAGGCGTTTTTTACGACAACGAGCTTGACACGGATGATATGAAGCTTCTCGTATCCCGGTTCAAGGAGCACTATATCGCCAGCATCGGGACGATCTTCCCGTCCGATCCCAGGGTTCAGCTTATGGAAGCGGTTAAGGCTGTTTTCCGCTCCTGGAACAACGAGCGCGCCATTTATTACCGCCGCATGAACGACATCCCCTCCTCATGGGGAACCGCCGTCAACGTGCAGTCCATGGTGTTCGGCAACATGGGCGAGGACAGCGGAACGGGCGTCGCTTTCACAAGGGATCCCAACACCGGCGAGAAAAAGCTTTTCGGCGAATACCTGATGAATGCCCAGGGCGAGGACGTGGTCGCCGGCGTCCGCACGCCGAAGCCCATCGCGGCTTTGGCCGAGACGCTTCCGGATATCTATGCACAGTTCGTCGACATCTGCGAAAAGCTTGAATCCCATTACCGCGATATGCAGGACATGGAGTTCACCATCGAGCGCGGAAAGCTCTATATGCTCCAGACGAGAAACGGAAAGCGCACCGCCGTTGCGGCGCTCCGCATCGCCGTTTCCCTTGAGGAAGAGGGCATGATAACAAAGGAGGAGGCTCTTCTGAAGGTCGAGCCCAGACAGCTTGACACGCTGCTCCACCCGCAGTTTGACCCCATCGCCCTCAAAGAGGACGAACCCGTCGCCGTCGGTCTTCCTGCGTCTCCCGGCGCGGCCTGCGGATATGTTGTGTTCAGCGCCGCCGACGCCGTCGAAGCCGGCATGGCCGGAAAGAAGGTCATTCTCGTTCGCCAGGAGACCTCTCCGGAAGACATCGAAGGCATGGCCGCAGCTCAGGGAATTCTCACTGCACGCGGCGGCATGACCTCCCACGCGGCGGTTGTTGCCCGTGGAATGGGACGCTGCTGCGTCGCCGGCTGCGGAGACATCAACATCAACGAAAATGAAAAGTACTTCACCGTCCGCGGCATAAGAATAAAGGAAGGGGACGGAATTTCAATCGACGGTTCCACCGGAAAGGTCTATCTGACCATTCTTCCCACGGTTGAGACAACGATCTCCGGCGATTTTGCCCTGTTCATGAGCTGGGCCGACGAGGCGCGCCGTCTCCGGGTCCGCACCAATGCCGACACCCCGCGCGACGCGGAAACTGCGAGAAAATTCGGCGCGGAGGGCATCGGTCTTTGCCGCACCGAGCATATGTTCTTTGACGCCGACAGAATTCCGGCCATCCGTCAGATGATAATCGCAAAGAACACCGAGGACCGCAAGGCCGCTTTGGCAAAGCTTTTGCCCATGCAGCGCGGAGACTTTGAAGCCCTCTTCCGCGTCATGAAGGGACTTCCCGTTACGATCCGCCTGCTTGACCCGCCGCTTCACGAATTCCTTCCCCATACCGACAAGGACATCTTCGAGCTTGCCCAGGAGATGCACGTCAGCTTTGACGACATCAAGTCCGCGGTCGACTCCCTCCACGAGGCGAACCCCATGTTCGGCCACCGCGGCTGCCGTCTTGCCATCACTTATCCGGAGATCGCCGAGATGCAGACCCGCGCCATCATCGAGGCTGCGATCAATGTCAGCCGCGGAACGACGCCCGTCGTTCCGGAGATCATGATCCCGCTCGTCGGCGATGTGAACGAGCTCAAGTTCGTCAAAAAGACCGTCTGCCGGACTGCGGACCGCATAATTGCCGAATCCGGAATGGAGCTTGCCTACAAGGTCGGCACGATGATCGAGGTTCCCAGAGCGGCGCTTACCGCAGACGAGATCGCAAAAGAGGCAGAGTTCTTCTCCTTCGGAACCAACGATCTGACCCAGATGACCTATGGCTTCTCCCGCGACGACGCCGGAAAGTTCCTCAAGTATTACTATGAGAGCAAGATCTTCGAGTCCGATCCGTTCGCGCGCCTTGACACCGTCGGCGTCGGCAAACTGGTGAAGATGGCCGCCGATATGGGCAAGTCCGTCCGCCCCGACATCAAGCTCGGCATCTGCGGCGAGCACGGCGGAGATCCTTCCACCATCGAGTTCTGCCACAGCATCGGTCTGAGCTATGTATCCTGCTCGCCGTTCCGCGTGCCCGTGGCGCGTCTTGCCGCCGCGCAGGC
>JAEDMJ010000013.1 GCA_016303065.1 Clostridiales bacterium | reverse complement strand
GTGAAAATAACGAAGAACTTAGAAAGGTAAACCTCCGGCTGCAAAAGATGTATGCGCGCATGGAGGACGAGGTGCGGGAAAAGGAGAGCCTGCACCTGAAGGTCTGGCTTCACGACACCATGGGCAGCAGTCTTTTGACCATCCAGGATGTCAAGAACAGCTCCTCCACGGAGACAAAGCAAAAGCTGAAGGATCTTAAAGAGGCTGTGGGTATGCTTTCGGCAAGCCGTTCCACGGCAAAAGGAACCTTTGAGGAAGCACAGCAGAAGGCCAAACAGCTCGGCGTCAAGGTGACGCTGGAGGGCTGTATCCCGCCGGACACCACGGCGGAGCAGCTCATTGCTGCCGCCGTTCGGGAGTGCGTCACCAACTGTATCCGCCACGCCAAAGGGGACAGGGTCAGCGTCAGGATAACCGGGGAGGACGGTATCCTGCGGGTGCAGATTACAAACAACGGCGAAGTGCCGAAGGAACAAATCACGGAAGGCAGCGGCCTTTCCTCCCTGCGCAGAAGCGTGGAGGCTTCCGGCGGCGATATGAAGATTTCTCACCGACCTGCGTTTGCCCTTACCCTGTATCTTCCGGGAAAAGAGAAAGACAATATATGACAAATATCATAATCGCAGAGGACGACAAATACATACAGGAACACTTTGTCAAGCTTTTTGCGGCCGACGGGCGCTTTCATCTTGTCGGCGCCGTCCGGGACGCCTTTGAAGCGGAGCGCCTTTGCAGCGAGAAGATTGACCTTGTGCTGATGGATGTGCAAACGCTCCACCGCCACTCCGGGCTTGCCGCCGGAAAGCGGATAAAGGAGAACTACCCCAATACCAAGGTGGTCATTATGACTTCATTGGTTGACCCGGAGGTGCTTTCCAAAGCAAAGTCCGGCTGCGCCGACGGGTTGTGCTATAAGGACCACGGGGACGAAGAAGTGATGGCGGTCATTGAAAGAGTCCTGAACGGTGAGCGCAGCTTTCCCGGAGAAGCGCCGCCCGTGGAGCTGGAGGAGATTCTGTCCAGCGAGGTCAAGCCGATACAGCTTGAAATTCTGCGTCTGTATATCCGTGGCATGAGCTATGCGGAGATCGGGCAGAAGCTGGGTATCACCGGCGACGCCGCCCGGTGGCATATCCGCGAGATGGTCAGCCATTGCGGATTTGACAGCAAGGAGGAGCTGATGGCGGCGGCGATAGAAAGCAAGCTGATCGTCACGTCCCTGAAGGACGAATAAAAAAATACCGGTATTTCCCCGGTTCATCGGACTTACGGTGAACCGGGGTTTTTATGTACCCTTTCAAAAAACTCCGTTTTCGGAGTGACAATAAAAAAAGAAAACGATAAAATATACTTGACAAAGCAGTGTGTTTGTGTGCCTGGCGGAAAGTCCGCCGTTTTCGGAGAATTTGAACACAGCGGATTTCTGAAAATGCCGCTCAGGACGCGTTAAAGCGCGCGCCCCGGGGAGATATGCCGCGGCTGAGATCACGGCCGCCTGCGGGCTTATCTGCCGGGGGCAGGCGGCGGAATTTTCAAAGCGTTTTTTACGGGGAAAACAAGGCGCTGAGTTATTTGTTTGACAGGCTTTCAGGCAGAAAGACCGGCAGAGGGAGCAGTCCGGGCCGGCCTTTACGCCACAAAAATAAAGCAAAAAAATGTAAAGGAGAATTTGCAATGAAAGCAAAAAGAACCCTGCTGCTCTCGTTGGCGCTGTGCTGCATTTTGGTGCTGGGAATGCTTCCGGTTGCCGTGTCGGCGGCAACTTCAGACCCAAATCCGCAGCAGTTCACATTTGATGTGGACAAGATCGTTACAAAGGGCGGCGATGCAGCTCCCGGAGAGGAAACGTTCACATTTGAGCTTGAGTACGGCACTGTCGGTGAAAACGAACAGCAAAGTGTGGTGTTCACGCCGGACGACAGCGTAACTCTTGCGGACTGCGGCATTGCGTTTACGAACGACACGATCACGACTGACGGTGAAGGCGAACATACCTTTACGCTTGGCGGAACGGTCGATCTCAGCATGGTGAGTATCGTCAATCACTGGCAGGCCATCGAAGACAACAGCGGAGAGAAAAAGCTTTGCATCAGTCTTCGCCTGACCGAGAAGGACGACGGCAAAGCCGGCTGGACATATTCTGACGCCGAGCGCTATCTCACCCTTACGGTTACAGGCAATGAGATAAGCGCCGCTGTGAGCATTTTGGGAAACGACGTTTTTGACAACGACTTTGAAAACGTCTACGCGGCTTACTCGTTCACCGTTAAAAAGACGGACGCCGACGGCAACCCGCTTGCCGGCGCGGTTTTCGCCCTGAACGGGACGGAAAGCACGGCTGTTCAGAGCTTTGAAGCGACCTCCGGTACGGACGGTATCGCTGTCTTTAATGTTCCGGAAGGAAACTATACGCTGTCGGAAAAAACAGCGCCTGAGGGCTATGTCAAATCGGACGAAACCTATACGCTCGCCGTTCGCAGCGATATTGACCATACGGCTATGGATTGGGGCGGGGAACCCGGCGTATATTTCTTTGACGAAAATGAACCCGATTACAGCAACTACAAATATATTAGATATCAGCAGGTGACTTTCGTCAACGAAGCGGTCGTTGTCTCCGTGCCCACCGTTGAGTTCACGGTAAACAAGACCGACGCCGACGGCAATCCGCTTGCCGGAGCAACCTTCTCTCTGACCGGCACGGGCAATTCTGTCGGCAATGACTTTGAAGCGGTTTCCGGAAATGACGGCATCGCGGTCTTCGAAGTTCCGGAAGGCTTCTACACTTTGTCCGAAAAGACTGCGCCGGAAGGCTATGTCAAATCGGACGAGGCTTACGGAATCGCCATCTGGAACGGCGTCGTACATTTCTATGACGAGGCTGCCGAGACTGACGACGACCGTTACAGCGAGTATGAGCAGGTGACTTTCGTGAACAATGCGGCAAAGCCTGCAGAAACGCCTCCCGAGTCAAGTGATTCGCCCCAGACGGGCAGCAACGGCATGATGTATCTCTGGATTGCATTGCTCCTTGTTTCCGGCTTAAGCGCGGCAGGAATCACGGTTTACAGCAGAAAGAAAAATCACTCTGCAAAATAACATGTGACCGATAATAAATCCAAAAAGCGGCGGCGGAATAATTTCCGCCGCCGCTTTTTTGCTGCTTTGAAAGCCCCGGGGTCACTGAGCGCGAAAGCCGGTGCGTTTGAAACCGGTTCAGTCCTCGGACAAAAGCTTCAAAAGCTCTTCGGGAGTGTCCGCAATTGCAGCGGCGCCGGCGGAGAGCATCTCCCCGGCTTTTCCGAATCCCCAGGACACGCCGAGCGTCGGTATTCCGTGGGCGGCGGCGCCGATAACGTCAAACGCCGTGTCTCCGACCATGACGACGTCTTCGATGCCTCCGGTCCGGGTGAGAAGGTGCGCGATCACGGCCTTTTTTGAGTCGCGGCTTCCGTCCATTGACGCGCCGCATATGTTTTCAAAGAAAACGTCCAGCCCGAAGTGCGAGAGTATCTCAACGGCGGTCTTTTCCGGCTTTGACGTGGCGACAAAAAGCCTGTATTTGCGGCGGGAGAGTTCGGAGAGCATTTCGCGGACGCCCGGATAGGGCGTGTTTTCAAATTTGCCGACCGTATTGTACCGGCTGCGGAAAATGGCGACGGCCTCTTCGGTTCGCTCAGGCGGAACTCCGTAAGCCGGGAAGGTTTCCCGAAGCGGAGGCCCGATCAGCGCATTCAGCCGGGAAAGGTCGGGAACGTAGATCCCGAAACAGGCGAGGGCGAGCTGGGCGCACTTGGTTATCCCTTCGGAGGAGTCGGTAAGCGTGCCGTCCAGGTCAAAAAATATCGATTTTGGCATTTTTGATAAAAGTCCGTTCTTTGAATTTTGCCGGGGAACAGAGTTTAGTATATCATGTAAAGCCTGCGTTTTCAAGGCTTGTCCGGGACTGTTTTTGCAAACGGAGCTGCGGGCGCTTGTATTTCGCGTACAAAAGGTTTATAATAAGATCAGCATTTACACAGGAAAGAGAGACGGATATGCTGACAGATCATATAGAAAAATACATCCGCGCGCACGGTTTTAAGGGATATACCGAGATACGCGCTCAGTGCAACAGCTCAAAGCGTTTTGGGCTTTTGAAAGGGACGATGGTTTCAAACTCTGCGGCGACCTCCCGCGGGATCTCCGCCCGGGTCGTCAAAAACGGGGCGTACGGCTTTGCCTCCGGAAACGACTTCAGCGAGGACGGCGTGTCGGCAATCGTCCGGGCGGCGGGGGAGAACGCGGCTTTTCTCGAAGCCCGCGAAAAGCCGGGGAAACCCGATTTTGCTCCGGTGGAGGCCGTTAAGCGGAGGGACGGATTTGAAGCGGAAGACGATGTGCCGCGCCGTCACTATGCCGACTTTGCCGGAGAGCTGGACGCATATATCGCGAAAAAATACCCCGGACTTTCCAGCCGGTACGTGGGGGTATCCTCACTGAATATGGAAAAGCTTCTCTACACAAGCGACGGAACCGCGGCGCATTCCTACACGCCGCGCTCCTCGCTCTATATCGGGATGACCGCCGAGGATCCGGACGGACAGCCGGTCGATTTGTTTGAGTCCATGGGCGACTGGGGAAAGTTTACGGACGTTTTTGATTCGCCGGCAGAGGTGTTTGCAAAGGCCGATGAGCTCTTTGAAAAGCTTATGAAAAAGCGCGAGGGCGTCTATGCGGCGCCGGGGCTCAAACAGGTTATTCTGCACCCCGATCTTGCGGGAATGCTCGCCCACGAGGCGGTCGGCCACACAGTTGAGGCGGATTTTGTGCTTTCGGGCTCCGTCGGAGGGCCGTGCCTCGGAAAACAGGTGGCGAGCGGGATCGTCACCATGACGGACTTTGCAAACACCGCCTTCGGAAAGCGCTGTCCGGTGCCGGTATACGTCGACGACGAAGGAACTCCGGCACGGGACGCCGTGCTCATCCGCGACGGTATCCTTGTCGGGTATATGCACAACAAAGAGTCCGCCGCCCATTTCGGCGTTTGTCCCACGGGAAATGCGCGTGCTTATTCCTTCAGCGACGAGCCGCTGATCCGCATGAGAAACACCTGCATCCTTCCCGGGCACGACAAGCTTTCGGACATGATCGCCTCGGTGGACGACGGGTATTATCTTGTAAGCACCGGGAACGGTCAGGCCGACGCCACCGGAGAGTTTATGTTCGGCATAGAGTTTGGATACGAGATCAAAAAAGGAAAGCTCGGACGGGCCATCAAAAACACGACGATCTCCGGCGTCGCTTTTGAAATGCTCAAAACCGTGGATATGCTTTCGGACGACATTTCATGGTGCTGCACGGGAATGTGCGGGAAAAAACAGCCGATACCGGTCGGAATGGGCGGTCCGGCGATACGCTGCATGGCAAACATCGGCGGCCGCTGAGCGCCGGGAGGATTTTGAATTATGGATATAAGAGAGATTGCAAGGTACACGCTCGGAAAGATCCGGGAGACGGGAGCGGACATGGGCCGCTGCTCCGTGCGCTCGGGGGAATCGACGGAGGTATATTACGAGTCCGGAAAGATAAGCATGATACGGACGGTTTTCTCCGGTTCAGTGCGAATTGCCGTTATAAACGAAAAGCGCGAGGGAAGCGCTTCGCTGAACTCCTTTGAAAAAAGCGAGATCGACGCGGCGGTGGCGGAGGCCTTTGAGGCCTCGAAGCACGCCGTGCCCGACGATGCGGAGGGTATTTCCGAGCTTGAAGAGAACCGCTCCTTCGTTTTCGGAAAGCGTGAGCCAGACCGCGCCGCGCTTTACGGACTGATGCGCGGTTTTATCGACGACACCGCCAAAGAGTTTCCGAAAATCAGCTTTGACAGCATTTCCGTCAGCCACGGCTGGTCCGAAGTCTGCTATATGAACACAAACGGCGTTGAGCTCTATGAGAGCAACGGACTTTCGGGCTTCGAGGCGATGTTTATGGGACGTGACGGAGAGCTTACCTCTTCGTTCAACGGGACGGGCTGCGCCTTTGACGACAATACCGTGCCCCTTATCGACCGCGGGCTTACGCGGCAGCTTCTTGCCGAGACCGAGCGCCAGACGGAGACGGTCAGCGTTGACGGAAAGTTTGAAGGCGAGATAATAATGCCGCCCCACTTTTTGAGCGAGGTCGTCGGGGACGCCTGCGGGATTTTTATCACCGACAATGTGCTTATCGACGGCACCAGCCCGTGGAAAAACTCCCTGGGAAAGACCGTCGCTTCCCCGCTTCTCAATGTCACCGCCCGCTCGGCCTGCCCGGAGCTTCCGGCGGCGTCGGCTTTGACGTCTGACGGTTATGTGGCGCGCGATGCGGAGATCATAAAAAACGGCGTTTTGAAATCGTTCCTTCTTTCCCGCTACGGTGCGAAAAAGACCGGGGGAGCGCGCTGCCCCGGCTGGGATGCGGCGCTTTGCGTCGAACCGGGACGCGACAGTCTTGACGCGATGATCGCCGGAGTAAAGCGCGGACTTCTGGTGAACCGTTTTTCGGGGGGATCCCCGGCGCCCAACGGCGACTTTACGGGCGTCGCCAAAAACAGCTTTTTGATCGAGGACGGAAAAATTACAAAACCCGTCAGCGAAACGATGATTTCCGGAAACTATGCGGATATTCTGAAGAATATTTCCGCCGTTTCTTCCGAATCGGTCAACAGCGGCGGCTCGATATTCCCCTGGGCAAAGGCCTCGGGTGTGACGATATCCGGAAAGTAAAATTACTTTACAATATAAACGTATGCTGTAATGTGAAACGCTTGACAGTTAAAATTGGGCCTGTGGCAGGGCTGCGGGGAAAAACGGCGGCTTCCGCCTGCTCCGGAGCTTTTGACTAAAGCATCAGCCCAAGGCGTTTTTGAGCCGGAAAGCATTTGAAAAGACCCCCGCCCGAGGTTTGTTCCGTGTGAGGAAACCTCGGGCGGGGGATGGTTTTTTGCATGGCCGGAGAAGCGCCGCCGTGAAAAAAAGCGGGATGATTTATTTCAAAAGGGGAGTCTGGCTTTCGGACTCCTGCGGGGCGTCGCCTTTTTTCTTTGCAAGGAAGAAAAGCTTGCGGTTTGATTTTGAGATGAATTGGCGGAATGTGTCGGTTACGGCGCCGTTAAAACGGCGTGTGGCGTCGATGACGAGTTTTGCGGACTCGCGGTCGAGCCTGTCGATGCGCGGCAGGATCCCCGTTTTCAGCAGCGCCTCAATGACGTTGCTGCTCTGGGAGGAGTTCAGCTCCGTGAAAATGATGTCGATAAGCTTTCGGCGCATTTCGTCGGGCATGGAGGAAATCCAGGATTTCAGAGTCGTGTCGATGAGCTGGCTGCTGTTGGTGAATTTTTCCGCAGTTATAAAATCCGGGCCGGAAACCTTCCAGGAATAGGGGTCGTGCTGAAAAATATTGTAGTTGCTGCTCTCGATTATACGGAAGTCCTCGTCGTGGCCCAGAAGCATTCCGATGACGGAGGAGTTGGGAAGGATCGTTTTCACTTCGCTGCTGATGCTTTTCAGCTTTTCCGAGCTGATCACTTTTTCGTTGAAGCCGGGCCCGTCGAAGTTGCGGGCTCCGAGAAGCTGGGGCTTTACGCTGTCCGGCGCGAAAGCATAGGAGAAGACCGCAAGGTTTCCGCCTTTTGAGTGTCCGGTGAGCATGACCTTCCCGTCGAAAGCTTTTGAAAGCTCCGTGATATATTTGACGGCCTCTCTCTGGGCGGGGATGGCTTCGGAGACGGCCAGGTCAAAGTCCTCTTTCCAGCCGACCACGGAGATGTCCGTTCCGCGAAAGGTCACGACTGCGGAACCGTCCGGCAAAAGCGCCGTGACGGCGGCAAACTGTTCCTCCTGTTCGGCAGAGAGGATGTTCAGAAAACCGGTAAGGCGGATGTTTCTGAACCGTTCGCACGAGCCGAGAAGAGTGATGAGGCTTTCGTCCTCGCGCCAGAAAAAGAATGTGCCGTGCTTGTGGTGGCGCGCTTCGTCGATGACTGCGGCGGAGGCGTCGGCCAGAGTGACGGAGTCGGAAAAATTCTGCGGAACGATGCGATCAAACGGAACATAGGCCATCTGACTGAACACGAGCAAATCGACGTCGCTCAGGGGAACTGTGTCAAGACTCAGGTCCCCGCGCCACTGCAGATAATCGATGGTGTTTGACATATATGTGCTTTCTCCGTTTTTTTTTTTTTTTTTTTGAATATGTGCAAAACGCGCCGCCGCTTATAAGCCTCCTGCCAAAGCGGCAGAAAACACGTTTTTACCTTTCGGAACGAGCTCTGTATTCCCGTTCGGAGCAGAGGCTCTTGTAGGCCGGACGGATGATTTTGTCCGAGTTTACGATTTCTTCAAGCCTGTGGGCGCTCCAGCCGACTATGCGGGCGATGGCAAAAATCGGCGTGTACAGCTCCACGGGAATGCCGAGCATACTGTAAACAAAGCCGCTGTAAAAGTCCACGTTGGCGCTGACGCCTTTGTAGATGCGGCGCTTTTTGGCAATGACGCGGGGCGCGGCCTTTTCGACGGCGGCGTAGAGCGCAAAATCCTCGCTGCGTCCCTTTTCCCGGGCGAGGCGCTCCACGAAAGAGCGGAAAATGCAGGCGCGCGGGTCGGAAAGGGAATATACTGCGTGTCCCATGCCGTATATGAGTCCGCTGCGGTCGAAGGCTTCGCGGCAGAGTATTTTTTCAAGGCAGGCGGAAACTTCTTCTTCGTCGCCGGGGTCGGAGACGGTCCCGCGGATATAGTTCATCATCTCGACCGCTTTTATGTTTGCTCCGCCGTGGCGGGGACCCTTGAGGGACGAAAGCGCCGCGGCCATGACGGAATACGTGTCGGAGCCGGAGGACGTGACCACACGGGTCGTAAAGGTGGAGTTGTTTCCGCCCCCGTGCTCCATGTGCAAAACCAGCGCAACGTCGAGGACCTTTGCCTCAAGCTCCGTATAGCTCATGTCCGGACGGAGCATGAGCAGAATGTTTTCGGCCGTGGAGAGCTCCGGCTGGGGACGGTGGATATAGAGGCTTCCGTCGCACTTGTAGTGGTGGTAGGCGTTGTAGCCGTAGACGGAGAGCATCGGGAAAAGACTTATAAGGCGGATGCACTGGCTTAAAATGTTCGGAAGGGAATTGTCCCCGAAATTGTTGTCGTAGGACGCAAGCGTCAGAACGCTCCTCGTCAGCGAGTTCATAAGGTCGCTGCTGGGCGCTTTCATTATGACGTCGCGGGTGAAGTTCCGGGGAAGAACCCGGTTGTCCGAGAGCGTTTTGTGAAAATCGGAAAGCTGGGATTCGGTGGGAAGCTCGCCGAAAAGAAGCAGATACGCCGTCTCTTCAAAACCGCTGCACTTTTCGGAAAAGCCCCGGACAAGGTCGTTTATATCGTAGCCGCGGTAAAAAAGCCGGCCCTCGCAGGGGACTTTTTCTCCGTTTTCGGTTTTGAACGCTTCAATGGAGGAGATATTTGTCAGTCCGGTGAGAACGCCTGTGCCGTCGATATCTCTCAGACCGCGCTTTACCCCATACTGACCGTAAAGCTCCGGTGAAACAAAGTCGTTTTTGCGGCAGAGCTCTGAATATGCGTTGATGAGTTTTTCGTTGCAGACGTTTTGGGACAATGGTATTTACCGGCCTTTCCGAGTATGACAGAGTGCATCTCTTTAATTTGAAATAATTATAACATGCCCCGCTGTTTCAGTCAAGACAGCGGGGCATGGGGTTACAAAAAGTTCACAGATTTGAAATATAAATGATAAAAAATACGAAAAATGCGGAATTTGTCGGTAAATAACAAAAATCACTTAAAATTTCCCGGAGGTTGCGAGAACCGCGGAAACGAAGCCTCTGAACAGCGGGTGGGGCCTGTTGGGGCGGCTTTTGAACTCGGGATGGTACTGGACGCCGACAAAAAACGGAGAGTCGGCAAGCTCTACGGTCTCAACAAGCCTTCCGTCGGGAGAGGTTCCGCTTATGACGAGCCCGGCCGATTCGAGCCTGCTGCGGTAGTCGTTGTTGAACTCGTAGCGGTGGCGGTGGCGCTCGGAGATCAGATTCTGTCCGTAGCACTTTTCCATCATCGTTCCGGGCTTGACAAGGCAGGGGTAGCTTCCGAGGCGGAGCGTGCCGCCTTTGTCGATCTCGTCGCTCTGGCCGGGCATGAAGTCGATGACCTTGTCGGGGGAGGTTTCGTCGAATTCCCCGGAGTTGGCCCTGGAAAGCCCCAGAACGTCGCGGGCAAATTCAACGACTGCGGCCTGCATTCCAAGGCAGAGCCCGAGGAAGGGAACCCTGTTTTCGCGGGCGTATCTTATTGCAAGCAGCTTTCCCTCAAAGCCGCGTCCTCCGAAGCCGCCGGGAACGAGTATGCCGCCGAGCGGGGAGAGGACCTCCCTGGAGTTATCTTCGGTGAGCGTTTCGGAGTCGATCCACTCGATGTGAACCTCCGTTCCGAGGGCGTAGCCCGCATGGCGCAGGGCTTCCGCAACGGAGAGATAGGCGTCGTGAAGCTGGACGTATTTTCCGACGAGCCCCACGGAAATTTTGCTTGAAGGCGACTTTATGCGGTCCACCAGAGCCTTCCACTCGGAAAGGTCGGGAGCGGGCGCGTCGATATGGAGTTCGCGGCAGACGATGGAGGACAGATTCGAGGCCTCGAGCATGAGGGGCGCTTCGTAGAGCACCGGGAGAGTCACGTTTTCAATGACGCAGTCGGGCTTTACGTTGCAGAAGCCGGCGATTTTCCGGAAGATATTCTGGTCGGTGATGGGTTCGTCGCAGCGGAGAACGATGATGTCGGGAGAAATCCCCATTCCCTGGAGCTCTTTGACGGAGTGCTGGGTCGGCTTTGACTTGTGCTCTCCGGAGGCCCGGAGATACGGCACGAGGGTGACATGGATAAAGAGCGAGTTTTCCTTTCCGACCTCGTGGCCGATTTGGCGTATGGCTTCAAGAAACGGCTGGCTCTCTATATCGCCCGTGGTGCCGCCGATCTCGGTGATCACGATGTCGGCTTCGGTCTTTTTTCCGACGCAGTAGACAAAATGCTTTATTTCGTCGGTGATATGGGGAATGCACTGGACGGTGCTTCCGAGGTATTCGCCCCGCCGCTCTTTTTCAATGACGCGCGAATAGACCTTTCCGGTGGTGAGGTTTGAGTATTTGTTCAGATCCTCGTCGATAAAGCGCTCGTAGTGACCGAGGTCGAGGTCGGTCTCTGCGCCGTCGTCGGTCACGAAAACCTCTCCGTGCTGGTAGGGGCTCATCGTTCCGGGATCCACGTTTATGTATGGGTCGAGCTTCTGGGCGGCGACCTTGAGCCCCCTTGCCTTCAGAAGTCTTCCGAGGGATGCCGCTGTGATACCCTTTCCAAGTCCGGATACGACGCCGCCTGTAACGAAAATGTATTTTGTCATTTTGCTTTTCTCCCCTTTTTTTAAGCAAAAAGGCGTCACGATTCCCATACGGAACCGTGACGCCTTTGTCATCTCCGGAAATAAATTATACACCAAAGAGACGTTTTTGTCAATACTTGCGGTGGAATTTTGTGAAAAAATGTTTCAAACCATGTTGGTGTAGCCCATGAGATATCTGTCGATCTCCGCAGCGCAGCTGCGTCCCTCGGCAATCGCCCAGACGACAAGGGACTGGCCGCGGCGCATATCTCCGGCGGAAAACACGCCTTCCCGCTCCGTCATGTGTCCCCCCTGTGAGGTGCGGACGGTGCGGCGCTCGGAAAGGCCGACGCCGAAGCTTTCGGGAACATAGCTTTCACAGCCGGTAAAGCCTGCCGCAATGAGCAGAAGCTCCGCCGGAAGCTCGCGTTCGCTGCCCGGGATCTCTTCGGTAAATCGGCGGCCGTTTTCGTTTTTGAACGCCAGCTTTACCGTGCGGACGGCTTTGAGCCGGCCGTCTTCATCGGTGACAAGCGAGCTGACCGTTGTCTCGTAGACGCGCGGGTCGTGCCCGAAAACCGCGATGGCCTCTTCCTGGCCGTAATCGGTCTTTTTGATTTTCGGCCATTCGGGCCACGGGTTTGAGGGGAGGCGTTCCTCGGGGGGGCAGGGCATCATCTCAAGCTGGGTGACGGAGCGGCAGCCGTGGCGGATGCAGGTTCCGACGCAGTCGTTGCCCGTGTCGCCGCCGCCCACGATGACCACGTTTTTGTCCTTCGCGGAGATGAAATCGCTTCCGGAGAGAAGGTGCTTTGTGGTCGAGCTGAGAAAATCCACTGCGAAATACACGCCCCGGGGCATGTCCGCCGCCGCGGGAATGCTCCTTGCGGCCTTTGCGCCGCAGCAGAGCGCCACGGCGTCGAAGTCGCTCATAAGACTGTCCGCGGACACGTTCTTTCCCACGTCCGAATTCATGACGAATTTAACGCCTTCGCTCTCCATAAGGGCGATGCGGCGCATGACGACGGACTTGTCAAGCTTCATGTTCGGAATGCCGTACATCAGCAGTCCGCCGGGGCGGTCGTCGCGCTCAAAGACCGTGACGTTGTGCCCTCTGCGGTTCAGCATATCGGCGACGGCAAGCCCGGAAGGGCCGCTTCCGACCACCGCAACGCGTTTGTCCGTTCGGGAGGCGGGAATGCGCGGCTGCATGAGCCCGTCCGAAAACGCCTTTTCAATGACGTAAAGCTCGTTGTCGCGGACGGTGACGGCGTCGCCCCAGTGCCCGCAGAGGCAGGCCTTTTCGCAGAGCGCGGGACAGACGCGCCCGGTGAATTCGGGGAAATTGCTGGTTTTCAAAAGCCGGTCCGCGGCGTGGGCGCTGTTGCCGCTGCTTATTTCGTCGTTCCACTCCGGAATAAGGTTGTGAAGCGGACAGCCGGTCACCATGCCGGCAAGGGTCATTCCGGACTGGCAGAAGGGGACGCCGCAGTTCATGCAGCGGGAGCCCTGGCGGCGGCGTTCTTCTTCGGAGGAGGGCGCGCGGAATTCGCTGAAGCTTTTTATTCTCTCTTCCGGAGGCAGATGTCTTTGATCCTGACGTTCATAATCAAGAAATCCTGTCGGTTTTCCCATGTTCGTTCACCTTCCCATCATGCGGAATGCTTCGTGTTCTGCCTCCGCGTGTGTCATTCCTGTCTTTTCGAGCTGTCCTATCGCGGCCAGCATGCTGCGGTAATCCGTGGGCATGATCTTTTTGAAGTGTTCGAGCCATGCCGGGAAATCGGCGAGTATCTCACGGGCGCGTTCCGACCCGGTTGCGGCAAGGTGGCGTTCGAGTATGGAGTGGAGCTCGTGGATATCGTGCTTTTCGGTGACTTCTTCCATTGTGACCATGTCTTTGTTGAGCTTGCGGTAGAGCGTGTGGTCGGAGTCGAGAACATAGGCGATGCCGCCGCTCATGCCTGCGGCAAAGTTTTTGCCGACGGATCCGAGGATCACGGCGCGTCCGCCGGTCATGTATTCGCAGCCGTGCTCGCCGCAGCCCTCCGCCACGGCAACCGCGCCGGAGTTGCGGACGCAGAACCTTTCGCCGGCGGTGCCGCTGATGAAAGCTTCGCCGGAAGTCGCGCCGTAAAGGGCGACGTTGCCGATTATAACTCTTCCGCTTTCGGAGAGTCTGCACTCTTTCGGAGGTCTGACGACAATCCTGCCGCCGGAGAGTCCCTTGCCCAGATAGTCGTTGGCGTCGCCCTCGAGATTGAGCGTGAGGCCCCGGGGGATGAATGCGCCGAAGGACTGTCCGGCGCCGCCGCGGCAGTTTACGGTGAAGGTGTCGTCGGGAAGGGAGGAGCCGAATTTCTTTGTTATTACGGAGCCGAGTATGGTGCCGACGGTTCTGTCGGTGCAGGAGATGCGGATGCTTTCGCTGTGGGGCTTTCCGGTGCGGAGAGCGGAAGCGAATTTTTTGAGAAGGACGGCTTCGTCAACGGTTTTTTCAAGCTTGAAGTCGTAGACGTCCGCCGGGTCGAAGCGGCGCTTGGTGAGGTTTTCGGGGAGGCGGGCGATGATCCGGCGCATATCCACGCTTTCGGCGCGCCTGGTGATCTGGTGTTCCTTGACGCGGAGCATCTCGGTGTGGCCGACCATTTCGTCGACGGTGCGGAACCCGAGGTTTGCCATGATCTCGCGGAGCTCTTCCGCGATGAAGAGCATGAAGTTCATGACGTATTCCGGCTTTCCGGCAAAACGGCAGCGAAGCTTCTCGTTTTGTGTTGCGATGCCCGCCGGACAGGTGTCGAGATTGCATACTCGCATCATCATGCACCCCATGGTGACAAGTGGCGCCGTGGCAAATCCGAATTCCTCCGCGCCGAGGAGACAGGCGATTGCAACGTCGCGTCCGGTCATGAGCTTGCCGTCGGTTTCAAGGCGCACACAGCTGCGCAGACCGTTCTCGACGAGGGTCTGGTGGGCTTCGGAAAGACCCAGCTCCCAGGGGAGACCGGCGTTGTGTATGGAGCTTTGCGGGGCGGCGCCGGTGCCTCCGTCGTAACCGGAGATCAGGATGACCTCCGCGCCGGCCTTTGCAACGCCCGCGGCGATTGTGCCGACGCCGGCTTCGGACACCAGCTTGACGGAAATGCGCGCGTCGCGGTTGGCGTTTTTCAGGTCGTAGATGAGCTGCGCCAGGTCTTCGATTGAATATATGTCGTGGTGGGGCGGGGGAGAGATGAGGGAAACTCCCGGGGTGGAGTGGCGGGTCTTTGCGATCCAGGGGTAGACCTTTCTTCCGGGAAGGTGTCCGCCCTCGCCGGGCTTTGCGCCCTGGGCCATTTTTATCTGGATTTCTTTTGCGCTGACGAGGTATTCGCTTGTGACGCCGAATCTTCCGGACGCCACCTGCTTGATGGCGCTGTTGCGCTCGGTGCCGAGGCGCTCGGGCTCTTCGCCGCCTTCGCCGGAGTTGGACTTGCCTCCGAGCCGGTTCATGGCCACTGCCATGCATTCGTGGGCCTCACGGGAAATGGAGCCGTAAGACATCGCGCCGGTCTTGAATCTCCTGACGATTTCGGACGCCGGTTCGACCTCGGAAAGGGGTATCGGGGAAGCGGCGGAGGTGTCAAAGGCCAAAAGACCGCGGAGCGTGTGGGGAAGGCTTTCGTCGTCGACCATGGCGGAGTACTCCCGGAAACGCTTATAGTCCCCGTTCTGCGTCGCCTGCTGGAGCGCGACGATGGTCATCGGGTTGTACATATGGTCTTCCTTGTCCGGACCGGAGCGGAGCTTCCAGAAACCGGTGCTGTCAAGCGTCGTGTCGACTCCGAGGTCGAGGGGGTCAAAGGCGTGGTCGTGTCTCCATTCGACGCCCTCCGCGATCTCTTCCAGACCGATGCCGCCGACGCGGCTGACCGTTCCGGTAAAATAGCGGTCGATCACGTCCTCTTTTATGCCGACAGCTTCAAATATCTGGGAGGACTGGTAGGACTGAAGCGTGGAAATGCCCATTTTTGCGGCGATTTTGACTATGCCGCCGAGAATCGCCCTGTTGTAGTCGCGGATTGCCGTGTGGCAGTCCTTTGACAGCAGCTTTTTGTCGATGAGCTCGGCGATGCACTCGTGAGCGAGGTAGGGGTTGATGGCCCGCGCGCCGTAGCCGAGGATAACTGCAAACTGGTGGACGTCCCTGGGCTCCGCGCTTTCGAGTATGATCGAAACGGCGGTGCGCTTTTTCGTGCGGACAAGGTACTGTTCAACGGCGGAAACCGCCAGCAGGGACGGGATCGCCACATGGTTTTCGTCGACGCCCCGGTCGGAGAGGATGATAATATTGTGTCCGTCGCGGTATGCGCGGTCGCACTCGATGAAGAGCCTGTCGAGAGCCTTTTCGATGGACGCGCCCTTGTAATAGAGAAGCGATACGACGGCGGAGCTGAGACCGGGACGGTCAAGGCTTTTGATCTTCAGAAGATCGACGCTTGTGAGGATGGGGTTGTCAATTTCAAGCACATGGCAGTTGGACGCCTTTTCCTCCAGAATATTGCCGTCCGAGCCCACATAGACTGTCGTGTCGGTGACGATTTTTTCGCGGAGAGAGTCGATGGGCGGGTTTGTGACCTGGGCGAAGAGCTGCTTGAAATAGGAAAAGAGGGGCTGATGCTTTTCGGAAAGCACCGCAAGGGGAATGTCCGTGCCCATGGAGGCGGTGGGTTCGCTTCCGTTTGCCGCCATGGGCAGTATTGCATTTCGGATCTCTTCGTAGGTATAGCCGAACGCACGGCAGAGCCTGTCGCGCTGCGCCTGGGGATAGGGGTCGAGCCTCTTGTTGGGAATCGGAAGGGATGCAAGCGGGACGAGGTGCCCGTCGAGCCATTCGCCGAAGGGGCGGCGGGCGGCGTACATATCCTTGCACTCGCGGTCGGTTATGATCTTTTTCGCTTTTGTGTCCACAAGGAGCATGCTTCCCGGCTGAAGCCGGTATTTCCCTGTGACGGTGTCGTCGGGAATGTCGAGAACGCCTACTTCGGAGGCCATGATGAGCCGCCCGTCGGAAACCGTATAGTAGCGGCAGGGGCGCAGGCCGTTGCGGTCAAGCGCCGCGCCGAAAAGGTCGCCGTCGGTGAAGAGCAGGGCGGCGGGGCCGTCCCAGGGCTCCATCATCGTCGCGTAGTAGTGGTAAAAGTCTTTTCTGTCGCGGTCCATGTAAGGATCGTTTCTCCAGGGCTCGGGGAGGGTCATGAGCACGGCGAGGGGAAGCTCTATGCCGTTCATGTAGAGGAATTCAAGCGTGTTGTCGAGCATTGCGGAGTCCGAGCCGGTGCGGTTCACGACCGGGAGTATCTTGTCCATGTCGGCTTCCATGACGGTGGAGTGCATGGTCTCCTCGCGGGCAAGCATTCTCGCGGCGTTGCCGCGTATGGTGTTTATCTCGCCGTTGTGAAGGATAAAGCGGTTGGGGTGCGCGCGTTCCCAGCTTGGGGTCGTGTTGGTGGAAAAGCGCGAATGCACCATGGCGATGGCGCTTTCAAAGCTTTCGTCGCGGAGATCGGGGTAGAAGCGGCGGAGCTGTCCCACAAGGAACATTCCCTTGTAGACGATGGTGCGGGAAGAGAGGGAGACAACGTACGTGCTGTCGCAGGACTGTTCAAACTCGCGGCGGGCAACGTAGAGGCGCCTGTCGAATTCGATGCCGCGCTCTGTGCCCTCGGGGCGTCCCACAAAGCACTGCCAGATGTCGGGCATGCACTCAAGAGCGCGTGCGCCCAGAACCTCGGGGCAGACGGGAACCTTTCTCCACCCAAGAAAGGTGAGCCCGTTTTTGACCGTGATTATCTCGAAGAGCTTTTTCGCTTCCCTCATGTGGAGGATGCTGTTGGGAAAGAAAAACATCCCCACACCGTAATCGCGCTCTCCGCCGACTGATATGCCGGCGGAGAGCGCTGCTGCGCTGAAAAATCTGTGTGATATTTGAAGCATTATTCCGACGCCGTCTCCGGTCTCGCCCGAGGCGTCCCGTCCGGCTCTGTGGTCGAGCCTTTCGACGATCGTGAGCGCGTCTTCAACTGTCTGGTGTGTCTGCGTACCGTCTATGCTGACGACTGCGCCGATGCCGCAGGCGTCGTGTTCGGTCTCAAAAAAGTCCGGGAGCTGTCGTGTATTTTCCATATATATCTCTGTCCTTGTAAGTTGAATTGTGGCCGGCGCGGGATCAGTACTGTTCGACGTCCTGGAGCGCGTCGTAGCCTTCCTCTCCGGTGCGTACCTTGACGGCGTTTTCAACGTCGTATACAAAGATCTTTCCGTCGCCGATGTGTCCGGTGTAGAGGATCTTCTTTGCGGTGGCGATGACGGTGGAGACCGGAACCTTGCAGACGACGACCTCGACTTTTACCCTCGGCAGGACTGTGACCTCCTGGACAACGCCGCGGTAAAATTCCGGCTTGCCCTTCTGGATGCCGCAGCCGAGAACGTTCGTGACCGTCATGCCGGTTATGCCGATTTCGGTGAGAGCCTCCTTGAGGGCGGGGAAGCGTTCCTGCTTGAGAAGAATCTCGAGCTTCGTGATCTTCACGTCGCTGGCCGGAGAAGCGGCGGGAGCCCTGTAAGTGACGGGGACGGCTTCCTCAACCGACGCTGCGGCAGGCGCTTCGGCGGAAGCGGCGGCTTCGGTGAGAGCTTCGGCAGAGGGGTTGGTCGCCGTAATGGACGGCATGAAATCGGCGTAAGCCGAGACAAGACCGTGCTCGGGAAGATCGAGGCCGCTGAGTTCTTCTTCGGGGGAAACTCTCAGGCCGATGGTCTTCTTTATGATGAAGAAGGTGATCGTTATTGTGACGGTGGTCCAGGCGATAACGCTTACAACGCCGAGGGCCTGGACGCCGATGAAGCGCATTCTTGTGAGTCCGGAAGCGGCGAGAGATTCGTTTGAGGCAAAGACCGCGGTGAGTATGGTTCCCACGGCGCCGTTGATGAAGTGAACGCCGACCGCGCCGACCGGATCGTCGACCTTGAGAACTTTTTCGACGAATTCAATGCCGAAGACGACGAACAGGCCTGCGGCGATGCCGATGATCGCAGCCGCCCAGGGGTTCACCATGTCGCAGCCTGCGGTGATGGCCACGAGACCTGCGAGAGAACCGTTGAGAGTCATGGAGACGTCGGGCTTTTTGTACCTGATCCAGGTGATGACCATGACGGCGACCGTCGCGAAGGCGGCGGCGAGGTTCGTGTTGAAGAAGACCTTGCCGGCAAGAGAGGCGCTTTCGCCCGTCATCGAAACGGTGGAGCCTCCGTTGAAGCCGAACCAGCAGAACCAGAGGATGAACACGCCGAGAGCTGCGATGGGAAGGTTGTGTCCGGGGATTGCGCGGGGCTTTCCGTCGCGTCCGAATTTACCGATACGCGGCCCGAGCATTGCCGCGCCGATCAGCGCGCAGCAGCCGCCGAGCATATGGACTGCGGTGGAGCCTGCGAAATCGTGGAAGCCGAGCTGTGCCAGCCAGCCGCCGCCCCAGATCCAGTGGCCGCTGACGGGGTAGATGATGAGGCTTATGACGGCGCTGTAAATGCAGTATGCGCTGAACTTTGTTCTTTCAGCCATTGCACCGGAGACGATGGTCGCCGCCGTGGCGCAGAAGACTGTCTGGAATATGAAATACGAGAAGAAGCTGACTCCTTCGGGGAGAATCGCACTGTAATCGCCGGTGGTGAAAAAGTCTATACCGCCGAAGATGGCGCTCTGGGTTCCGAACATGATGCCGAAACCTGCGAGCCAGTAAAGAGGGGTTCCGATGGCGAAGTCCATAAGGTTCTTCATAATAATATTGCCCGTGTTTTTGGCCCGGGTGAAACCGGATTCGGCCATGGCAAAACCGGCCTGCATGAAGAACACGAGGGCTGCTGCAATCAGCACCCACATGGTGTTCAGATCGGAAAATAACTCGTCGTAAGGCATTTTAATGCACCTCCGTATGATTTCACAAACGGAAAAGGCGTCACAAATCCGAATTTCGGATTTGCGACGCCTTTGTCGTTTGCAGTGCATATTATACGCCTTTGATATCTTTTTGTCAATGCTCTGAAACTCGTCTATTTGTATAAGAAAGTCAGTCCGGAAACAGCGCTTTTCCGTTGAGCGTGACCTTTGAGAGCCTGTCTCCGGTATAGGAAAGCTTCAGAGAGAAGAAAGGTTCGTTTTCTCTGAGAAGCCGGAGAAACACCCGGTCGCCCTCCCAGAGGGGGAGCTTTTCGATCTCTTCAGCGGGGATCCACGCCAGTTCGCCTTCGGGGCATTCGCCGGGCTCCCCGGAAAAACCGTCGGCGGTGAAAAGGTGCATATATTCGGTTTCGTATCTGTCGGAAACAAAAGTGACGATCCCGCGGAAACGCCAGGAGGAAAGGGTGAGTCCGGTTTCCTCGAAAACCTCGCGGCACAGGCATTCCTCGGGGCTTTCGTTTTCCGAAAATCCGCCTCCGACGCCGATCCATTTTCCTTGGTTGGCGTCGTTTTTCTTTTTGTTCCGGTAGAGCATGAGGTATTTTCCGCCGCGTTCGATATAGCAAAGGGTGGTAAGGCGCATGGAGCTTCTCCCGTAATTATGTGTCGGTTTTGTGCCTCTGCGGGCACGCTTTATCCGTTATTTTATCACAGAGGGGAAAAACTGTCAACAAAGCCCGCCGTTCCTTTTTTGATACTTTTGCGATAAGGGCAAACTTTATGTAATTTGGCCGTATTAGTATAAGCGCGCTTGAAAAACAGGACGAATTCTGTTATAATTATGCTATGAATCTATAACCGAAAATCGGTTTCGGAGAAAATGAATGTCTGAGAAGAAAAAAAAGTGGCTCATACGCGGCGGAAGGGAAGTACTGGACCCTTCGATACGCGAAGAATTCAGAATCGGAGCGCTTGCCGAGCGGGTGCTTGTTTCAAGAGGAATAACCGAAAAAAATGCAGTGGCCGAGGCCCTGGGAATCTGCCTTCCCGAATACGACCCGTTTTTGTTGAAAGACATGGACAGGGCCGTTGAACGCATCCGGCTTGAAATAGAGAAAAAGGGAAAGATAACCGTATTCGGGGATTACGACGTGGACGGACTGACCTCTGCATATATATTGTCCGACTGGCTTTCGGCAAACGGCGCGGACTGCGGGGTGTACATTCCGGAGCGCGAGGGAGAGGGCTACGGCATGAGCGGCGAGGCGCTTGCCGGGATCGCCCGGGGGGGCACGACCCTTGTCGTCAGCGTCGACAACGGAATAAACGCCGTTGAGCAGGCAAAAACCGCGAGGGAACTCGGAATGGACATGGTCGTGACCGACCACCACACCCCGTCGGAAACGCTTCCGGAGTGCTGCGCCGTGGTAGACCCGCACCGCGCCGACTGTCCGTATCCCAACAAGGCGCTTGCGGGAGTCGGCGTTGCGTTCAAGCTCATCTGCGCGCTGGAAAACGGGGACGAGGCCTCCGTCATGGCGCGGTACGGAGATATGCTGGCATTGGGAACGGTTGCCGACGTTTGCGAAGTGACCGGAGAAAACCGCAGGCTTCTCACCGCGGCCGAGAAGGTTTTGAAAAACACGAAAAATCCCGGGCTTCGCGCCCTTGCGGCAAAGTGCGGCTGTCCCGAGCCCGGGCTTTCGGACATCGGCTTCCGCCTTGCGCCGAGGCTGAACGCCGCGGGGAGGATGGGCTCCGCAGCCGACGCAATGCGGCTTTTGAAGTCCCCCGACGCCGCCCAGGCAGAGGCAAACGCGGAGTTTCTCTGCCTTGCGAACAGCAGACGCCAGTCGATCGAAACGAAGATCGCCGCCGAGGCGGAAAAGCTTGCCGCGGAGGAGGACCTCGGAACGGCGCACGCGCTCGTGCTGAGGGGCGACGACTGGAAGCTGGGCGTGATCGGCATCGTTGCGGCGAAGCTTGCCGACAGATTCGGCGTTCCGGTGATCCTGCTGGCAAGGGAAAACGATATTTTGAAGGGCTCCGCCAGAAGCGGAGGAGATTTTGACATATTCAGCGCCATGTCCCGCGCCGGGGACGGCATCGCGTCGTGCGGGGGACACCGCGCGGCGGCGGGCATAAAGCTTCCGCCGGAAAACTTCGGCGAGTTCAAGCGGCGCTTTCTGGAGATCACTTCGGCGGAGATACCGTCGGCGGGGCTTACGGCGACCGTCGAGGCCGACGCGGAGATTGAGCCCGGAGACATAAGCTTTGCATCGGTGGCAGAGCTTGAGCGCTTCGCACCCTTCGGTCAGGGAAACAGCCAGCCGGTTTTCTGCCTTCGGGACATGAGAATCGTCCAGTGCGCTCCGATGGGGGACGGACGGCATTCGCGCCTGACCCTCGAAAGGGACGGAGCGAGGCTTGGCGCGGTGTGGTTCGGCGCTTCGGCTCAGCAGCTCGGATATTGCTCCGGCGACTTTGCGGACCTTGTGTTTACGGCGGATATAAACGAGTTTCGCGGAGTGAAATCCGTCCGCCTGACCGTGAAGGACATGTGCCTTTCGGAGGAACGGGCGATGGAACAGTACCGGGGCCTTCTTTCGGGAGAAACCCGTCCCGAAAACGCGCCGAGCCGTGAAGACTGCGCCGCGGTGTGGAACGAGCTGAAAACTGCCTGGGGAACGACAACGACGGACGCGCTTTTGAAAAAAGTATGCCGCGTGCGCTCCGTCGGAATTCTGCCGTTTCTGGCAATACTGAGAGCGTTTGAAGAGTCGGGGCTGACCTGCGGCCCGGAATACAGGGAATGGAGCTTTTCGGAGAAGATCACGATCGAACCCGCAAACCGCGGCGGGGAAAAGGTACAGCTTTGGAATACGGAGATATTTAAGGCTTTCGGAAAGGAGCGGAACTGATGACTCTGGAAGACCGCGCGAAAGCGCTCGGAGAAAAATATGCATCCTACGGAAAAGCGGCGGATGTGGCGAAGATCCTCGACGCCTATGCCTTTGCGGCGGAAGCGCACAAGGATCAGTACCGCCAGAGCGGAGAACCCTACGTCACCCACGCGCTGGCCGTGGCGGAGATCGTGGCGGACATGTCTCTCGATGCGGATTCAATTTCCGCGGCTCTGCTCCACGATACGGTGGAGGACACGTCCGTCACCAATGCGGACATCGTGAACCGCTTCGGGAAGCCCGTGGCCGAGATCGTGGACGGGCTCACAAAGCTCGAAAGAATCCCGTACAGCAGCAAGGAAGAGCAGGAGGTTGAAAACCTGAGAAAAATGCTCCTTGCCATGTCGAAGGACATACGGGTCATTCTTGTCAAGCTTGCCGACAGACTTCACAACATCAGGACGCTTGACGCAAAGTCGGACGTGAAGCGCCGGGAGATCGCCCTTGAAACCATGGACGTTTACAGCCCGATCGCCCACCGTCTCGGTATCACGAGAATAAAGCAGGAGCTTGAAGACCGGTCTCTGCGCTATCTCGACCCGATCGGATACGACGAGATCGTCTCTGCGCTTGAAAGCACCAGCGAGTTCCGCGAAGGGCTCATAAACCGAATCAAGTCGACCATTGCCGAGGGACTTGCGCCGCTCGGAATCAAAAATCTCTGCATCGAGGGCAGAGTCAAGCAGATATACAGCATCTACCGCAAGATGTTCATGCAGAACAAGACGATCGACGAGGTATACGATCTGTACGCGATACGCGTCATCGTCGACACAAAGGAAGAGTGCTACAACGCTCTGGGCATGATACACGATATGTACAAGCCGATGCCCCGGCGTTTCAAGGATTATATCAGCACGCCGAAGCCGAATATGTACCAGTCCCTGCACACAACGCTTATCGGACGCGAGGGGATCCCGTTTGAGGTTCAGATCAGAACCTGGGAAATGCACCACATCGCGGAGTACGGCGTTGCGGCCCACTGGAAATACAAGGAAGGCAACGACCTTGGCGTAAACTACGAGCAGAAGCTGGGCTGGATACGAAGCATGCTGGAAACCCAGCAGGACAGCGACGCCGAAGACTTTATTTCCAACTTCAAAACGGATATGTTTGCCGACGAGGTGTATGTTTTCACCCCGAAGGGCGACGTTATAAATCTTCCCGCCGGAGCGACGACGATAGATTTTGCGTATGCAATACATTCCGGCGTCGGAAACCGCATGGTCGGAGCGAAGGTCAACAACCGCATCGTTTCGATTGACACTGTTTTGAGCAACGGAGACATCGTCGAGGTGCTGACCTCGAAGGTGTCGCGGGGGCCCGGGAGGGACTGGCTCAAAATCGTCAAGACCAGCGAGGCCAGAACGAAGATCAAGCAGTGGTACAAAAAAGAAAAACGCGAGGAAAACATCGTCCAGGGCCGCGAAATGCTGGACGCAGAGCTCAAAAAGAACGGAATGCTTTTGAGCGAGGCGGAAAAATGCGAAGCGATGCTGACTGCCTGCAAAAAGCTTTCTTTCAACAATATCGATGATATGCTTGCCGGAATCGGCTACGGAGGCATCACTGTCCAGCGTGCGGCGGTCCGCATCCGGGACGAGTTTGCGAAGACGGCAAAGCCCGAGCAGACCTCCGGGGACGAGCCCGTTGAGACCGTCCCCGTCATACGCAGGTCGGAAAGCGGCGTCATTGTGGAAGGTTCGGACTCCTGTCTTGTAAAGTTTGCGCGCTGCTGCACTCCGGTGCCGGGCGACAGGATAAGGGGATTTGTGACGCGGGGATACGGCGTTTCCGTCCACAGGGCGGAGTGCACCAATATCACGGGCATGAAGGGCGATCTTTCGGACCGTTTCGTCGAAGTATGCTGGGCGGACATCACCGAGGGGGCTTTTTCGGCCTCCATCGAGATCACGGCGCGCGACCGCGTCACGCTCATTGCCGACATAACGGCGCTGCTTGCAAATATGCACATTCCGATCCACGGGATTCAGACAAAAAAGGTCGGAGGCGGGGAGATCGTTCTTCAGATGGACATTTCCGTGAACGATCTTTCCCACCTGGAGATGGTCTGCGGACGGGTTCACGGGGTCAGAGGCGTGACGGACGTAAGCCGCAGCGGAGTCCGCCGCGGAGAAGCCGAAGGGGGAGCGGAGAAAAAATGATAGTCTGCATACAGCGTGTCGAACGCGCAAGAGTTACGGTTGACGGAAAGGAAAAGGGAGCCATCGAAAAGGGGCTTGCGATCCTCCTCGGGATCCGGACCGGAGACGGGATCCCCGAGGCCGACTGGCTTGCAAAAAAGTGCGCCGGGATCCGGATCTTTGAAGACGAAGCCGGAAAGCTGAATCTTTCGGTGGCCGACGTCGGGGGAAAAGCCCTTGTGGTCACAAATTTCACCCTTTGCGGAAGCTGCGTTAAGGGGAGGCGTCCGTCCTTTGACGGCGCGGAGCGCCCGGAAAAGGCGCGCCCCCTGGCGGAGCGTTTTGTCGAGACTCTCCGCGGAGAGGGGATCGGCGTTGAGACCGGAGAATTCGGCGCGGACATGAAATTCGAGCTTGTGAACGACGGTCCCGTCACGGTGCTTATCGACACCGCCGACGCCGGAAATTCAATAAAACGTCAGTAAAGCCAACAAAAACGCATATCGAAGAAAGGAGCTGCTGAAACAATGGAGATCAAGACCATTACGGTTGGATGGAACGCTGCGAACTGCTATGTCATCTATAACCGCGGTACGTGCGAGGCCTCGGTGATCGACCCGGGCGGGGAGGCCGACAAGATTCTTGACTTTATCAGGGAACAGAATCTGAAGGTGAAGAACATCTTTCTGACTCACGGGCATTTCGATCACATTCTGGGAGTGCAGCAGCTCAAGGAGGCGACGGGGGCAAGGATCGTCATTCACGAGGCCGACGCCATATGCCTTCGGGACACCCACGCCGCTCTCTACACTTCGATCCTGAGCGAGCCGTTTCGCAGAGCGGACCCCGACGTTCTTCTCAGGGGCGGAGAACGGACACTTGTGGGCGGGGCGGAGATGCTCTTTGTCCACACTCCGGGACATTCGCCGGGGTCGATGTGCATGTTCATCGGAAACGTGCTTTTTTCGGGGGACACGCTCTTTGCCGACGGTATAGGGCGCTCGGATTTTCCGACGAGCGATCCGGACGCGCTGGCAAGGTCCCTGAGAGAGCTTTTCGCCCTGGGAAGGGACTACTGCGTCTATCCCGGACACGGAGAGCCGACCTCTCTGGCATATGAGAAAGAACACAACCGGTATTTCAGAGAATGGGCGTTCAGACGCCCGGCGAGGTGACAAAAGCGGATGCGCATATATCTTTCGGGAAACCCTTTTTTGTACGACGTGGAACAGACGGCCATGTCGCTTATGCCGGAGCGTTCGCCGAGAGCGGTTCCGGACAGCAGCGAACCTTTTGACCGGAGCGGAGATTACGGCGTGTCGAAGCTCAGCTATACAAAGCACGGGGTCGCGGCGTCGTTCACGCTCTGCCTTGACGGAAAGAGCTGTACGGAAACCTGCCGGGAAAAGATCGGAGAGAATGCGGCGGAAGAAGAAGTGAACTCGCTTGCCAGGCACTCGGTGCGGCGTTCGGTCTTTAAAGCCTACGCTTCGCTGACGGGGGAGCGACCCGCGTGGGGAGCGGTTGCGGGCGTCCGCCCGGCGAAGCTGGCAAGAAAGCTGCTTTCCTCCGGATTGGAGCCGGAGGAAGCCGTGAACCGGCTGAAGCGCGGGTACTACGTCCGCGAGGACAAGGCGCGGTTCGCGGTCACTGCCGCGGTTCACGCCGCCGAACTTTTGAAAGACGTCTCGGATAAGGACGCCGCGCTCTACGTCGGAATACCCTTTTGCCCGACACGGTGCGCGTACTGCTCTTTTATCAGCAAGACCGCGCCCAGCGCGAACTCGGAATCCGTGGTGGAATATCTTTCCTGTCTTGGGCGGGAGATACGCGCCGCGGGACAGCGCCTTTCCGACGCCGGAGTTGTGATGCGCGCGGTATACATCGGCGGCGGTACTCCGACTTTTCTGACTGCGCAGCAGCTTGGAACGCTCATGTCGGAGATACGGGAAAATTTTGCCCTGAGTCCGGACTGTGAGTTTACGGTGGAGGGCGGCCGGCCGGATACCCTCACCGAGGAAAAGATCGACGCGGTATATTCCGGCGGAGCCACGCGCATAAGCGTAAATCCCCAGAGCTTTTCAAACCGCGTGCTTGCCTCCATCGGCAGAAGCCACAGCGCGGAGTCGGTATACGATGCGTACAGGCTGACGAGAAAGCGCGGGGACTGGGACATAAACATGGATCTGATCGCGGGGCTTCCCGGCGACACCGTTGCGGGCTTTGCCCAGAGCGTTGCAAGCGCGGTTTCCCTTTTGCCCGAGAACATAACGGTTCACACGCTCGCGATGAAAAAGGGCTCGGCGTTTGCCGAACGGCACCAGTCCCAGCTTTCGCCGGAGCTGATCGCGGGAATGCTTGAGGCGGGCTGGAAAATACTTCGCGACAGCGGATACGCGCCCTATTACCTGTATCGCCAGAAGTATTCCGGCGGAAGCTTTGAAAATATCGGCTGGGCGAGAGAGGGACATATCTGCCGGTATAACATATATATGATGGAGGAGCTCCTTCCCGTTGCCGCGTGCGGCGCCGGAGCGGTCACAAAGCTGACGGACGAGGAGGGCGGAAGGATCGTCCGCATAACAAATCCGAAGTATCCCGGGGACTATTGCTCTTCAATTGAGGATATAATAGACAGGAAACGCCGGATAACAGAGTTTTACGCCCGGAGCGGTGTTTTGGAAACAGAGTAGAAATCAGGAAAGGCAAGGAAAAACATTATGAAGATCGATACCGACGAGATCATTGAAATGGCAAAACAGGCGGCAAACGATGCCGGACGCACCGTTTTGAAGCTTGCCGATGCGGCGGAGGCAAAGACCGGAGAGATGCTGGACCGAGCAAAGTCCGGCTGCCGCACTTTGGAACTGAAAAACGAGATTGCGGAACTGAAGAGAAAGGTCGGGGACGTGGTCTGCCGTGCCCACAGGGGCGGAAGGTCTTCACAGACGGAGCTGGACGATCTTCTTTTTGAGCTTGACGCGAAGATCGACGAGCTTGAAGCGATCAAACAAAAACGCGAGGCAAACCGCGTCGTGTGCGCTTTTTGCGGAAAGAGCTGTCCGGCTTCGAGCAGGTTCTGTCCCGGATGCGGAAGCGAACTCTGACTGAGCCGCTTCAAAATATGATTTTTTTCAGAGGAATTGTGAATTGAACATACTGTTTAAGAACATTGACGTCGTCACCGGCGACGGAGAGGTGATATACAACGGGTGCGTCATGGTCTCCGACGGGGTCATAACCCATGTCGGGCGCGATATGCCGGAACACGGCGGCGTGATACAGCGGGTCGTCCCCGGAAGGGGACGGCTGCTGATGCCCGGACTTTACAACACGCACACCCATCTTCCCATGACCGCCATGCGCGGCTTTGCGGACGACTGTCCTTTGGACAAGTGGCTTAACGACTACATATTCCCCGTGGAGGACAAGTTTGACGAGAGATGCGCGCGCATCTGCGCCGACATCGCCGTTGCGGAAATGATACGCAGCGGCACCGTGTCTTTTTCGGATCAGTATTTTTTCTGCGACCAGATCGCCGCCGCGGCCGCCTGCGCCGGTCTGAAGGCGAACATTTCGCGCGGAATCGTCGGCGGGGAGGACTTCGATCCCGCGACGGACACGCGCCTCAAAGAACAGATTGAGCTTTACGACAAATGGAACGGGTACGACGGGGGCAGGATAAAAATCGACTTTGCCGTACACGCGGAGTACACTTCCTGTCCCGCCGTGTGGCAGGCCGTTGCCGACGAGGCGAACAGCCGCGAAGCGGGCATCTCCTTCCACCTTTCGGAGACGAAGGGCGAACAGGAGCGCTGTCTTGCGAAATACGGCTCGACCCCGACGGAGCTTTTTGAGGCCGCGGGGCTTCTCGGCCCGCGGTCGTACGCCGCGCACGGAGTGTGGTGCACGCCGGAGGATATCGCGCTTCTGGCCCAGACGGGAACCACAGTCTGCCATTGTCCGGCGTCAAATCTGAAACTCGGAAGCGGCATTGCTCCTGCGGCAGCCATGCTTGCCGCAGGCGTGAACGTAAGCCTCGGAACCGACGGCGCCGCCAGCAACAACAGCCTCGACATGTTCGGGGAAATGAAGCTTGCGGCTCTGCTGGCCAAGGGGTCGGGGCTCGACCCCTCGCTTCTGCCTGCGGCGGAAGTTGTCTCCATGGCCGCACGCCGGGGGGCCGTCTCCCAGGGACGGGAGAACTGCGGACTTATCCGCGAGGGCTGCGACGCCGACCTCGTAATGATAAACACGCGCATCCCGTCGCTTACGCCCAACCACGAGCCCTATTCCACGGCGGTTTACGCCGCGGTGGGAAAAGACGTCGAGATGACCATGGTCCGGGGAAATGTCCTTTACGAAAAAGGAGAGTTCAAAACCATCGACTGGGAGCGCACGAGGGAGGAATTCTTCGTGTACGCCGCTCCGAAGCTTTTCAGAGACTGATTCATAAACGCCGCCGCGCACCGAATATGTATTATCCGGGTGCATTCCGGTTATGCGAAAGGAGCGGCGGATGGGAAAAAAGAATAAAAACATGGGCGGCGCGGCAGTGCTGGCACTTTCCAACGTCGTCTGCCGCATACTCGGTTTTCTTTTCAAGGTGCCGCTTTCAAACCTTATCGGCAGCGAAGGCATGGGATATTTCAGCCTTGCGACGCAGATTTTCGGCGTCGCGGCCGTTGCCACAGGGAGCGGGATGCCCGTCGTACTGACGCGCATGACTGCGGAGAAAAAGGCGTCGGGAGGGAATACCGGGGCGGTTTTGAAATCGGTTTCACATCTGTTCCTGATAATCGGGGCGGCGTCAGCCGTTCTGATGGGCGTTTCCGCTCCCCTTGTGTGCAGGCTTGCCGGAACGGAACCGGCGGCGCCCGCCGTGACCGCGCTGGCTCCGGCGGCCTTCTTCGTTTCGGCGGAGACGGCGTACAGGGCTTATTTTCAGGGGCGGAGGGAGCTTGGCGCCGGAGCGGCGGCTCAGCTTGCGGAGGCGGTCTTCAAGCTGGCCGTGGGAACGGGCGCGGCTTGGATACTGCATAAAAACGGCTTCGGCGCTTCCGTCGTGGCTGCCGGAGCGGCTTTCGGCGTGACGGCCGGAACCTGTGCCGCGGCGGGAGTATTGAGAATGAAGATCGCCCGCTCGGGCGGGGTGCGTCCGGCGGAAAAAATCCGCGGAAAGGGCGCGGAGCTTTTGAAACAGTCGCTTCCGATAACCGCGGGGGCCGCCGCGGCGGGAATTCTCAGCGCGCTGGATGCGGTCGTGATACTGAAAAGGCTTGCCGCCGTCGGATATGATTCCCTTTCTGCGGCTTCGGTTTACGGGATATACACGGGGTACGCGGTGACGGTATATGCGCTTCCCTTTGCGCTGACCGGAGCCGTGAACGCATGGGTCGCCCCGACGGTGGCTGCGGCGTATTCATCGGGGAACGGCGAGCGGCTTTTCGGCGGCCTGAACGCCGCGGTGAAGGCGGTGTGCGCTGTGGCTTTTCCCGCGGCGTTTTGCTTTGGGCTTATGCCAAAAGAGCTGATTTCACTGTTTTTTTCGCGCAGCGAGGCGGCTCTGGCCGCGCCGCTTTTGGCGCTCCTTTCGGTTTCGGCTGTGGTCTGTCCGCTGTCCGGAACGGCAAGCTGCGCGCTTCAGGCCATGGGAAAGCCGAAGGTCCCCGTGGCGGCCGGGATCATTTCGGGGACGGTGAAGCTTGCGGCAAACTGGATTTTGATCGGCAATCCGGCGATCGGCATATGCGGAGCTCCCATGTCGGCCGGAATATCGATGCTGGTCAGCCTGGGGATGTGCGCCGCCGCTTGCCGGAAAGAGCTGCGCCGGTTCGGAAAAAAGCGCAGATCCGCAGGAGACTGCGTTCTGCTTCCGGCGGCCTGCGGGCTTTTGGGGGCTTTCTGCGCTTCGCAGATTGCCGGCGCGCTGGCGGAGGCGGTGGGCGGAAGACTTTCGACGCTGTGCGGGCTTTTCGCCGGCGGAGCCGTATATGCGGGACTTTTGCGGCTTACAGGGGTCATGACCGGGCGCGAGCTTTCGCTGTTTCGAATCGGAAAAAGAAATGAGGAGTGATGAATCCGTGAAAGACGGAAAATATACTGTCGAAGACCTGCTTGATATAATGAAAACCCTGCGCTCTCCGGGAGGGTGCCCCTGGGACAGGGAGCAGGACCATTCAAGCATCAGGCGGAACATGATCGAAGAGGCCTATGAGGCGTGCGAGGCAATCGATCTGGACGACAAGGAGCTTTTGTGCGAGGAGCTCGGCGACGTGCTGCTTCAGGTGGTGTTTCACGCCCGCATCGAGGAAGAGGCCGGAGGCTTCCGGTTTGAAGACGTTGTGGACGGGGTCTGCCGCAAGCTCATGGTGCGTCACCCGCACATATTCGGGGATCTGAAGCTGAAGACGGGAACATCGGAGGAGGTCCTTGAAAACTGGGATGAGATAAAGCGCCGCACCAAGAAAAACGAGACCGCGGCAAGCACGCTTGACGCGGTCGCAAAAAGCCTTCCGGCGCTTATGCGGACGGAAAAACTGCTTGCCCGGGCCAAAAGAGCGGGCTTTGAGCTTCCCGGCACGGAGGCTCTGACGGACGCCGATGAGGTCGGACGGGAGCTCTTCCTCACTGTTGCCCGGGCGCAGAAGGGCGGAGTCGATCCGGAGAGAGCTCTCGGACTTGCCGGGGACAGGTTTATCCAACGGTTCCGCCGCGCCGAGGAGCTTTGCGGAGGCTTTGAGGGAAAATCGGAAGAGGACAGGCTTTCCGCCTGGGAAGCAGCGGCGGAAAACGGCTGAACAGAAAGAAAACAGAAGGTTGGGACTTGACACATGAATAAGGCGGAGCTTGCCGCGGCTGTCGCATACAGCACGGGCCTCACGAAAAAAGATGCGGAAAATGCGGTCAACGCAATGTTTGAACTGATACGCAGCAATGTTTGTTCCGGAGAAAAAGTGCAGATAAAGGGTTTCGGCGCTTTTGAGCTGAAGACAAAGCGCGCGCGCATGGCGCGCAACCCGGTCACAAAGGAACCGATGGTTCTCGGCGAAACGGTCGTTCCGGTCTTCAAGCCGGGGGAAAGGTTTCGCGCGGGGGCTGCAGAAAAAGGAGGAGAGAAAGCATGAGACTTGACAAATACCTGAAGGTTTCGAGACTTATAAAACGCCGCACGGTCGCAAACGAATCCTGCGACAACGAGAGAGTTCTTGTGAACGGAAAACCCGCAAGGGCGTCCTATGCCGTGAAGGTCGGGGACGTGATCGAGATACGCTTCGGTCAGAGGGCGTACCGTGTGGAGGTGCTCGATGTGGCCGAGCACGTCGGAAAGGATCAGGCGGCGGGACTTTACCGGGAGCTTCCGATCGACTGACATATTTTTCCCGGCGCGGGCATATCTTTCCTGTGTGATGAATGTGCGCGTTGTCTGGGGGCGGAAAAAACAGTGGAAAGCAAAACACCGTCGAACATCGTTCTTGCGTCGAGAAAAAGCCTGAGCGTTACCGGAGTGAAAGAGGTTTCGGGATTTGACGAGCTTCAGATCGAAGCGGACACCTCCGAAGGAATGCTCTTTGTCCGTGGAAAAAACCTTCGGATCGTGAGCTTTGACAGGGAAAGGGGCGCTTTGGAGCTGAGCGGAACTGTGGACGGACTTGTGTACGGCGTAAAAGAGGCGAAAAAGAGCTTTCTTTCGAGGCTTTTCGGATGATGGATAACCCGGTTCCGGAGCAGCTGCGGCTGTTTTTTCAGTCGCTGGTTTTCGGTGCGGCGGCCGGAGGCTTCTACATTCTGCTCGGCGGGATGAGAAAGCGCCGGAAAAAATTCAGAAACGCGGCGATCGACGCGCTCTTCTGGGCGGTCTGCGCTCCGGCGGCGTTCTGCTTTTTCATGCGGGTAAACGGCGGGGACGTCCGCGGATACATGCTTGCGGCGATGCTTCTGGGCGGAGCGGCGGTTTGCGCCGTGAGATATTTTGTCTTTTGCCGGAATGCGGACGGAAGCGCGAAAAGCAAAATGCCGCATCGGCGTTCCAAAAGCTCTGCCGGAGAGGCGGGGCTCCGAAAATGAGCGGACGCCGGTGCGTTCGGAGAGCCTTCGGAAAAATTTTTTCCGAAGGCTCTTTTCTTTTTCCGGAAAATGTTATATAATCTATAAGGAGTTTTTTGGGGCTTGTGCGGAGTTTGATATTATGAAAAAACTTGTGTTCGGATTTATTTTGAAAACGGCGCTTGTGTTTGCCGCGCTTTATATTTCGGTGTCTTTTGTGAGCGTCGCCGAAAAACTTTCCAGAGCCCGCCGGGACTATGCCGAGCTCACCGAGGCGCTTGCCGCGCAGCGTCAGGAAAACGACGAGCTCCGGGATATGGTTGAAAACGGCATAACGGATGACTATATAATCAAAAAAGCCAGAAGTTACGGATATGTCCTGCCGGATGAAACAATCTATGCGGACATATTCGGAAAATAAAATAAGGGGTTTGCGGGGAATATGAGCGTGTCGATCGGCGAGATACTCAACGGAAAAGTGACCGGAATAACAAAATTCGGCGCTTTTGTCTCTCTTCCGGAGGGAAAATCCGGGCTTGTACACATTTCCGAGATTTCAAACAGCTATGTGAGCGACATACACAGCTGTCTTTCGGAAGGACAGGAAGTGCGGGTCAAAGTCATTTCCGTCGACGAAAAGAACAGGATCAACCTTTCGATAAAGCGCGCGGCGGAAGCCTCCGCTCCGGTGAAAAAAAGCGTTCCGGAGCCCGTCCGCGATTTTGCGCCGTCAGCTCCGGCCTCTCCGGCGGAAAGCTTTGAAGACAAGCTCAAGGCGTTCATGAAAGTCAGCGAGAGCAAAATGTCCGATCTTCGCGCGTCGGCCGAAAAGCGCGGTTCAAACCGCCGCCGCGGAAGATAAACAAAAAAAGCGGGTGCGGCCGGAAAACTGCCGCACCCAAAATCGGGTTGGGGATAAAAGATATGAGCGTGCCTCACGCCGTATATATTACCAGCCCGCCGCCGAAATAAAGGGCGAACGGCGTCTGATTTTTCGGAGTGAGTTTTCTTTTTTGACCGCTTTTTTCGACTTTTTTGCCGGCGGCGTTTTGAAAAGGCGGAAGCGCCGGTGTCCGCCGTCCTTGAAATTTGTAAATATTGTGATAAAAAAACACAAGCTCCGCTTTTCAAAAAGCGGGGCTTGTGTTATAATATCGGTATAAAACGAAAGGACGAATCCGAAAAATGAACACACTTGCATTTCCTCAGCTCGGAATCGAGCTGACAGTCAAACGGTATTTTGAAATATTCGGTTTCCGCATATACTGGTACGGAGTGATAATCGCCGTCGGCTTTATTCTCGCCCTTGTGTACTGTCTGCGCCGTGCGGCCCGCTTCCGCATCAAACAGGACGACATCATCGACCTTGCGCTCGTTGCGATGCCTCTTGCAATAATCGGCGCAAGAATAATGTACGTTGCCTGCAACTGGGACGAGTTCAAGGGCGCCTTTTGGTCGGTGTTTAAGATCTGGAACGGCGGCATTGCCATATACGGCGGACTGATACTCGCCATTGCGGGCGTCGCTCTGGCTTGCCGGTACAAGAAAATAAGTTTTTGGAACTTTGCGGATCTTGCGGTTCTGGGACTTCTGATCGGTCAGATAATCGGCCGGTGGGGCAACTTTATAAACGGCGAAGCCTACGGCGTGGACGTTGAAAACTTTTTCCTCGGAATGAGCATAAACGGCGGCGTGGACGTTCACCCCATCTTTCTCTACGAGTCCGTGTGGAACCTTGTCGGCTTTGTGATACTCCATTTCTGGAGCCGCAAGCGCCGCTTCAACGGCCAGATATTCCTCTCCTACGTCGCGTGGTACGGCATCGGCAGAGGCTTCATCGAAGGAATCCGCGCCGAAAACGTGCTTACGGTGACAATGTTCGGAACGGATATCCGCATTTCCCAGGCCATCGCCTTTGTCTCCGCGCTTGCGGCCCTCGGCGTGCTTGCATATAAGCTTCTGTTTACCGACCGCGGAGATCCGATCTTCCTTCTGACAAAGGAAGAAGCCGCCGAATTCCGCGCAGCGGAAAAAATGCAGGAGAAAAACTCCGGCAGCGCCGTGGACAAAACAGCAGGTTCGGAGGAGGACGACGGGCAGACGGAGGAGGAAGAAGGGCAGAACTTTTTTGACTCCGAAGAAGACTCCGAAGACGGCGGCGAAGAAGACGGCGGCGAAGAAGACGGCGGCGAAGAAGACGGCGGCGAAGACGGGGAGGACAGTTCCGAAAAAGAGGAAGAAGACGAAGACGACGAAGAGGACGACGGCAGCGAAAGCGGAAACTGATAAAAACGGGAAAAACACGGCTTATCTGACGGCGTTTTGAGGGTTTTCCGGAAAAACGCAGACCTGCCGGCCCGCCGCGTGGGCGGTCCTGAAAAAAACTGTCGGACGAATCAAACGAAAAGAGAGCGGACTGTGTCTTCAGTCCGTTCTCTTTTTTTGCCGGGAGAGCGTTCGCGGTTTTGAAAGCGGCGGCGCTTACCTGAGCGGTTTTTTCACGATAAAACGGAGAAATTCACACCCGCCACTTGAAATAAGAGCCGGGAGAGGGTATAATATTCCCTGTGACTGAATAACAGAAAGGTTTTTACATATGAAGCTTGGCATTGTCGGACTTCCGAATGTCGGAAAAAGCACGCTTTTCAACGCGATGACCGCCGGAAAGGCGGAAGCGGCAAACTATCCTTTTTGCACGATCGACCCCAATGTCGGCATCGTGACCGTGCCGGACAAAAGGCTTGACGCGCTTGCCCAAATGTACGACCCGGACAAAATCACGCCTGCCGTGGTGGAGTTTGTGGACATCGCCGGACTTGTAAAGGGCGCTTCAAAGGGAGAGGGGCTCGGAAACCGTTTTCTTTCGCATATACGCGAGGTGGACGGCATCGTCCACGTCGTCCGCTGCTTTGACAACAGCGATATCGTCCACGTGGAGGGATCGGTTGACCCCGTGCGCGATATTGAAACGATTAACACGGAGCTCATTCTTTCGGACATCGAGCTTGTGGAGAGACGGATCGAGCGTGCAAAAAAGCTTGCCAAGGGGGACAAAAAGTACGACGCGGAGGCGGCGCTCTTTGAGCGTCTGCTTGCCCACCTGAACGAGGGAAGGACTGCGGCAAGCTTTCCGGCGTCGGAGGACGAAAAGCTTGTCATCGCAGACTGTCCGACGCTTTCCGGAAAGAAGGTTCTGTATGCCGCCAACATGGGCGAGGCGGACTTTGCGGAGGGATATGAGAACAACGAGCGATACAATGCGGTGAAGAAATACGCCCTGGAGAGCGGCGCGGCGGTGATCCCCGTCTGCGCCGGGATCGAACAGGAAATCTCGGAGCTCGAAGCCGAAGAAAGACTCATGTTCCTGTCGGAGCTGGGCCTGGAGAGCTCGGGTCTTGACCGTCTTATCACCGCATCTTACGACCTGCTCGGTCTGATGTCTTTTTTGACGGCGGGAAAGCCGGAGGTCAGAGCCTGGACGATACGCAAGGGGACGCGGGCGCCCCAGGCCGCCGGAGTTATCCACTCCGACTTTGAAAGGGGCTTCATCCGCGCCGAGGTCATCAATTTTGACGACCTTATGGCGGTCGGGAGCATGGCGGCTGCAAAGGAAAAGGGTCTTATCCGCAGCGAAGGCAAGGACTATGTGATGCGGGACGGCGACATTTGCCTCTTCCGCTTCAACGTGTAAAAGAAAACGGGCAGAATATGAGCTTTGCATCCGGAGTGCGCTCCCTGTTTGAAAACAAAAAGCCTGCCGCCGGCAGAAAGATCGGCCGCGTTCACGCGATCGACCTGGTAAGGGGCGGGGCGATAATCGCGATGGTTGGATATCACATGATCGTGGATCTGTACACGACCGGGCTCATATCCAAAGAGGCGCTTTACAATCCTGTGCTGAACACGGTGCAGGAGATAATCTGCTGTACTTTCATTTTGGCAAGCGGAATTTCGTGCCGTTTTTCGAGAAACAATTTCCGCAGAGGCCTTGTTATGCTTGCCGCCGCGGCGGTGGTTTCCCTTGTGTCCTGGATATTCAGTCCGGATCTCTTCATCGTTTACGGGATACTGCATTTTCTCGGTACGGCGGCGATCCTCTGGTCGCTCATCGGAAAGCTCGTGGACAGGCTTCCCGAGTTTGTGGTGCCCGCCCTGTGCCTTCCGGCGGCGGTGCTGACCGGGGTTTTTGTGAGCAGCAGGACCTTTGACGTGAAATATCTCTGGATCCTCGGGATCAGAAGTCCGGAATTCCGTTCGGCGGACTATTTCCCGCTTATGCCCTATTTCTTCGTATATCTGATCGGCGTTTGGGCGGGGACCTATATCGTCCAGGGGCGGTTTCCCGCGTGGTTTTACCGCATTTCCTGGAAGCCCCTTGAGTTTATCGGAAAACACACGATCTGGATATATATGCTGCACCAGCCGGTTTGCATGGGGATCGCAATGCTCATTAAGGCGCTTGTCTGAAAGGGAGAACAATGGCAAAATCGAAAAACAAAGAAAAATTCTGGCAGAAATTTCACAAAGAACACCTTTCCGGTGCGGATATGGCGCTGTTTCTGTGCTCGTTCACGGGAATATTCGGAATTCTCTGCCACAACCCGCGGGGGTCTCTCTATCACCTGATAATCTTTCTGATCTTTGCGGCGTTTTGGCTTGTGATGGCCTTCTCCGGCGGGAGACGGCTTTTGAAGGGAATGTGGCTCACGGCGCTTATCATGTGGGGAATGGCTCTGGCGTACTGCGCCGTCAACTGGTACACGGTCGCCCGGCTTGACAACCCGGAGAGCATCGGACAGTTTGCCTCGGCTGTGGCCGGAATATTCTATATCGCGGCGGCGGCGCTTTTGAATCCGGTGTTTCCCCTTCTCTACCGGCTGGGATACAGCGCCTCGGAGGTCCCCGCGGAAAACGCAGTGTTTTTGTTCGTGCTGTGCCTTGTGTGCATGGTGGTCATCGGGCTGGCATTTCTGGCAGGCTGGCTTTGGGAGAAGTCAAGATGGAAGAAAAAGTCGCCGCCCTCTGCCGGGAGGTTTGACTCTCCGGCGTCGTTCAAGGACTGAAAAATCGAAAAAAGCCGCTCTTTTGAACGCCGCGTCCCGCACGGGGCAGAGAATCGCGCTTTGAGCTTTATGATACAAAAAAAAGAAGGTTCAGCCTGTCTGAACCTTCTTTTCTCTGTTTGAACAGAATCCGCGCTGCAGAAAGACCGCGACCCAAAATGCGCGCCGTTTTCTTTTGCGGCCGTTTGGGTTTACAGCTGGTAAAGGCCGTCCTTTGTCAGCTCAAGGACTCTGTCGCAGACGGTGAGAAGATATTTTCTGTCGTGGGAGACGCTTATGATCGACCCGCCGAAATCGGAGAGGGCTTTGCGGACGACGGGTCCGGAAAGGGGGCTGAAATTTCGCGTCGGCTCGTCAAGCACCAGCACGTTGGCGTTTTTCAGCACCATGTCCAGAAAAAGTATCTTTGCCTTCTGTCCGCCGCTCAGATTTCCGATTTTCCCCGTCATCTCTTTGTGGGTGAACTTCATGCTGCCCATGAAGGTGCGGGCGCGGGTGATTTCGTCCTTGGTATACTTTTTCGCCAGATACTCAACGGGGCTCAGAGAAAAATCCAGCGCATCGGCGTAATCCTGGGGCATATATGCGGAGATAATGTCCCGCCGGGACGAAAGCCTGCTTTGGATAAGCTTCAGAAGCGTGGACTTTCCGCAGCCGTTCGGTCCGGTGATGCCGATATGTTCGCCTCCGGAGACAAAGAGCTTAACATTGCGGCTGAGTTCCCTTCCTCCGTTGGAAAGACTCGGAAGCTCAAGGTCAAGCACCGTCTTTCCGGCGGGAAGAGAGACGGAATCGCTGAATTTTGTGAGGATTGCCTCTTCTTCTTCGGGATAGTCGAGAAAATTTTCTGCTTCGCGCTCAAATCTTCGGCCCATGGACAGAACGGAGTGCATTTTCTTTTTCAAAAGCCTCCCGCCTCCGGGGTTCTGACGGGATATGGCGCGCTGTTCGTGGTCTACCCGGTTATAGATTTGCTGCCAGCGCTCCATTTTTCGCCTGTGGTCTTCGCGCTGCTTCTGTGCGACCTGTTCAAGGTGGTCGAAGTTTGAACGGCGAAAGGCGAGATATTCGCGGTAGGGCGCGCGGGTGACGGTTGCGCGGCACTTTGTCTTTCTTGTCAGCTGTTCAAGGTGGATTATGACGTTCGCCGTGTTCTCGATCAGGGTCTCATCGTGGGAGATAAAAAGGATCGGAAGGGGGGAGGAGGCGATGAAATCCTCTATCCACTCAAGCGTTTCGATGTCAAGATCGTTCGTGGGCTCGTCAAGAAGCAGAATGTCCGGGTTTTGGCAGAGAATGCGGGCAAGCTGGAGCTTGACCTTTTCTCCGCCGGAAAACGACGAAAGCTTTCTGTCGGAGCAGATCAGCCCGGGGTCAAGGCCGAGCGCGGCTATGGTTCCGAGATTTTGCGCCGTGTCGGCGTCCGAGAAAAAGCCGGAGACGCTCATTGCGGCGCTTTTTTCGTCGAGCGTCTGGGGAAGGTATGCCACAGTGCCGCGGGAGATCACTTTTCCAAAGCAGGAGCAATAGCCTTCCGTGAGTCCGGGATCAAAGATGTACTTAAGAAGGGTGGACTTTCCGTTTCCCTCCTCGCCGATTATGACGGCTTTGTCGCCCGGAAAGAGGGTGAATGAAAAATTCTCCACAAGCTTACGGTTGTCGTCAGTCATCTCTATGGTAATGTTTTGAAGTTCGAGCATATGTGCAAAAACGTCCTCCTGTGTCTGAAAAATAAAAAAGCCGGACCGACAACAGCTTTTTAAGCAGTTATCGATCCGGCGCTTTTTGCAGAATACGCATACGCGCACGGCGGCGGACAGGCTCCGTGAAACGTGCGGCGCGTCAAAGGAAAATATAAGCGATCCAAATTACGAAAACAGGCGGAATACCCCGCAAAAAAAGAAAACGGGATATGCAGCAAAGCCGTTGTCATATTAATTTGAATCACTTATTGTACATTTCCGCACCTCTTTTGTTTTGATGGGCTTATTATACCACGGGGAAAAAGGATTTGCAACAGAAAAATTGCAGCCGTTTGGCGTCCGCACTTTATTTCGGAACGGCGCAAATGAAATTTCAGTTTGCCGCTAACTTTGCCGACGTTTTTGCCGTTTCAGCCGCCGCAGAGGATGTGCATTGCCCGGAGGTATCCGTCGAAGCCGAGACCCTTGACCGTGGCTGTGCAGGCAAGGCGGATATAGGATATCTTCCGGAACTCTTCGCGGGTATCGGGGTCGGAGATGTGCACCTCGACGGTGGGAATGCCGACGGCTTTGACCGCGTCGAGAAGGGCGACGCTGGTGTGAGTGTAGGCTCCGGGATTTATGACGATGCCGTCAAATCTGCCCAGAGCGCCCTGGATTGCGTCCACCAGGTCTCCCTCGTGGTTGGACTGGAAAAAATCGACGCCGACGCCCATTTTGACGGCCTCCGCCTTGATCAGCGCGCAGAGATCGGCGTATGTGGCGCGGCCGTAGATGTTGGGCTCGCGGATGCCGAGCATATTGAGGTTCGGGCCGTTAATCACCAGAATGTTCACAGAAATCCCTCCATATCATGTCCGCCGTTTCCTCGGGGGTGCCGGAATTGGAAACGAGCGCATCGCGGAAACGGGCGTAAAGCGGTGCGCGCTGGGCGTACAGCTCGTTAAGGCTTGTCGACTGGGAAACGGGGCGTCCGTCAAGGGGCAGGAGCGAAATCGGACGGTCAAGCTGATAGATCCTGCCGTTCTGATGCAGGGAGGCGTAGTTCCTTTCGTCCTTGACCGCGCCGCCGCCGGTTATAATGATCTTTCCCGACTGTTTTCCGGCGAGAGCGATCTCCTCGCGTTCAAGCCCGCGGAAAAATGCCTCTCCCTTTTGCGTGAAGATCTCCGGGATCGTGCATCCGGCGCGGGCGGCAATGTTTGCGTCGATGTCGGCGGCTTCGCGGCCGGTCAGCCCGGCGAGGATTTCGCCGACGGTGGACTTTCCGCAGCCGGGCATGCCAATGAGAACGATATTCGTCTCGCTCCGGCGAAGCCCGGCAAGGATCCGCTCTGTCTCGCTTTCGTCGATGCTTTTGCCGAAGAAATGCTCTTCCGCGGCGACCGCCTGGGATACGAGCATGGGAAGCCCGTCCGTAAAGGGGATGCCGAGGGCTTCCGCCTGAAGCATGAGCGCCGTGCGGCGCGGGTTGTAAATGATGTCGATAAGCCCGGAGAGCTTTGGAAAACGTGACAGATCGACGGGGGCTTCGCCGTTTTTGGGGTACATCCCGACCGGGGTGGTGTTCACGATGACTTCGGCGTCGGCGTGGCGGGATATGTTTTCGTAATTGTTCTCGCCGCTCCGGGAGATGACCGTGACGGAGGCGGCGTTTTCGGCCTTTGCCGCGGCGCAGGCGGTGAGGGAGGAGCCTCCGCTTCCGAGCACGATGACCTTTTTCCCCTGCATGGAGATTCCTGCGCGGTGCGCCATGTACCTGAATCCGACGATGTCCGTGTTCCAGGCATACAGTTTTCCGTCGGCGCGGCGGACGATGGTGTTGACGCTTCCGATTTCGGCGGCGCGCTCGTCGATGAAATCGCAAAACTGCATTACGTCGCGCTTGTAGGGGATTGTGACGTTGAGCGCGCCGATCTCGTTTTCGGAAAAGAAGCTTTTGAGCTCGTCGGGCTCAAGTTCGATAAGACGGTATTCGCTGCAGCCGAGGGCCTTGTGGATCGCCTCCGACCAGCTGTGGCCGAGCTTTCGCCCGAGAAGTCCGTATACAGGCATGGGGCTTACACCTCGGCATAGCAGCCCAGCAGGCGGAAGCTGCGGCAGCTGCGCTCAAGCTCTGACAGCATTCCGGCAACCTCCGGGGTGCGGATGCTGGCTTCAATCTCGAGAATGAAGATGAACTCGAAATTGCGCCCCGTGACGGGACAGCTTTCGAGCTTTGTCATGTTCAGTCCGAGAGCCTGGAATTTTGCAAGTATGTCGTAAAGCGAACCGGGCTTGTTGTCGCAGGAGATGACGAGGCTGATGCGTCCGGCGCCTGCGTACATTTCGCTGCCGCGGGTGATGCAGATAAAGCGAGTGTAGTTGTTGTCGCTGTTCTGAATTTCGTCGTTCAGGCATCTGAGCCCGTACAGTTCGGTGCAGGAGTGGGAGGCAATGGCCGCCTGAGAGGTGTCGCCGCTCTGTGAGACGGTTTTTGCGGCGACGGCGGTGTTGTCGCAGGGGATGATCTGGACTCCGCTCAGACCGGAGAGATATTTCGAGCACTGACCGAGCGCCTGTTCATGGGAATATATCTTTTTGATTCCGGAAAGCTTTGCTCCCGGAAGCGCCATGAGCTCGTGACGGATGCAGAGTCTTGTAGAGCGGACGATGGAGACATTGTGCTTCAGAAGCTGTTCGTAGACCGCGCGGACGGAGCCGTTGGAGCTGTTTTCAATGGGCAGAACTCCGAAACGGCAAAGACCGCATTCGACGGCTTCAAAGACGGACTCAAAGCTTTTGACGTACATAAGGTTTCCTCGGGGGAAGAGCTTGTCGCAGGCAAGCTGGGAGTTGCCGCCCTCGGTGCCCTGGCAGGCGACGGAGCCGGTTTCGGGAAAGAGCGGATGCTCGTTTTCGAGAGTTTTTTTGATCTGCTCGTAAACCTCGCCGGACGCGCCGGTTATGGCCGCCTGGGAAGCGCGCGAAAGCTCCATGATCGTGGAATAGAGCCGGTAAACCCAGCGCTCCTTGTCGCCGGCGGCGGCAGTCAGGCGGGCAATGATCTCGCGCTCCCTCCCTCGGTCCAGAATCGGGAGGTTGTTCTCGCGTTTGTACTCCGCGACCCTGGCGGAGAGGTCCATTCTGTCAAGAAAAAGAGCGAGTATCTGGTCGTCGATGCTGTTGATTTGTTTTCGGATTTCAGAAAGCTCCATTTTTCTAACCCTCCAATATCATATCAAGAATCACGGCGGCGGTCACGGCTTCGACAACCGGAACGGCGCGGTGGGCAATGCAGGGGTCGTGGCGGCCTTTGATCCTGAGCTCGGCGGGCTCCATTTTCGAAAGCGAAACCGTGTTCTGAGGGACGGCGATGGATGGGGTCGGCTTTACCGCGACCCGGAGAACAAGGGGCATTCCCGTGGTTATTCCGCCGAGAATTCCGCCGGAATTGTTCGTTGCCGTGGCTATCCTTCCGTTTTCGACGGTGAAGGGGTCGTTGTTGACGCTTCCGCGGCTCTTCGCGCCTTCAAAGCCGGAACCGAATTCGACTCCCTTGACCGCGGGTATGCCGAACAGCGCGCCTGCAAGCCGGTTTTCGGCTCCGGAGAACATCGGACTGCCGAGCCCCGGGGGAAGCCCGATTGCAGAGCACTCTATGACTCCGCCGACGGAGTCGCAGCTCTCTGCGGCGGAGCGTATCTCGGCCTGCATTCGTTCGCCGGCTTCGTCGGAGATGACGGGGAAGGCTTTTTTTGCAATGCTTTCAAAGAGCTCCGGGGACGGAAGCATCGGAAAGGCTTCGTCGCAGACCGTTCCGACAGAGGCGAGGTGGGCGCCGACGAAAATTCCCCGCCGGGCAAGTATCTGTTTTGCAATCCCTCCCGCAACGCAAATGGGCGCGGTCAGCCGTCCCGAGAAGTGCCCGCCGCCGCGCATATCGGCGCTGCCGTGCCATTTCAAAAAGGCCGTCAGGTCGGCGTGACCCGGGCGGGGCTTGTCTGCAAGCTCGGAGTAGTCGGAAGAGTGCTGGTCGCTGTTTTGAATTACCGCGCAGACGGGTGTTCCTCCGATGACGCCGTCGACGATCCCGGAAAGAAAGGTCGGGGCGTCGGTTTCTTTTCTTGAGGTGGAAAGGCGGTTTTTGCCGGGGGCCCGGCGGTCCATAAAGCGCTGGAGCTCTTCGGCGTCGATCCTTTCTCCGGCGGGAAGTCCGTCGATGTAAACGCCGATGGCGCGCCCGTGGGACTCTCCGAAAACCGAGATGCGGAGATTTTTTCCGAAATCAGATGACATCTGCCCTTCCTCCAAGCTTTCTGTAATCTTCAAAAAAATTGGGATACGATTTGCCGACCGCTTCGGCTCCGCGTATGACGACGGGAGCGGAGCACACGCTTGCCGCGGCGGCGGCGGCCATTACGATGCGGTGATCCCCCGCTCCGCTGACGATTCCTCCGGAAAGGGGCTTTCCGCGGACAACGAGCCCGTCCGGCGTTTCGCGGGCGTCCCCTCCCAGGGCGTTTATCATTGCGGCGGTTGTCAAAAGCCGGTCGCTTTCCTTGAAGCGGAGCCGCGCCGCCCCGGTGAAGACCGTTTCGCCTTCGGAGCAGGAGGCCAGAACCGCAAGAATCGGGAGGGAGTCGGGAATGTCGCGCACGTCAACCGTACAGGCGGAGAGTTTCGCCGGGGATGCGGAAAAGCTTCCGCGCTGTTGTGTTATCTGCGCGCCGAAACGGCGCAGCACTTCGACGATCTCCTTGTCGCCCTGGGGGGACGCCGCGTCCAGCCCGGTGACGGTGATCGGGGAAGAGATCGCGCCGGCCGTCAGGAAAAACGCTGCATTCGACCAGTCTCCGTCAACGGCAAGCCTTCCGGGAGAGACGAATTTCTTTCCGCCGGGAATGAACCAGCCGCTGCCGGTTTCGGAGATCACGATTCCGAAGCGGCGCAGCGCATGGAGGGTGATGTCGATATAGGCCTTCGATTCAAGCCCGGTCGTGAGACAGATCTCGCTTTCTTTTTCAAGCGCGGAGAGCCCGAGAAGAAGTCCGGTTATATACTGGGAGCTGACGTTTCCGGGAAGACTGTACTTTCCCGGAGCGAGTCTGCCCGAAAGGGAAAACGGGAGCTTCGGCGCGGAAAACGAGACGCCGTGGGCCTCCATGACGGAAGCGAGCTCGGCAATCGGCCTTTCGGGAAGCCGTCCGCAGCCGGAAAACTCGGAGCGGGACGTCAGAGCCGCAGCCACGGGAAGCATGAAGCGCAGCGTCGAACCGCTTTCTTCGCAGTCAAGCCGGGGCAGGGGAGGCGCCGATTCGATCGGCGTTACGGAGAGGTTTTCGCCGTAACGCGATATTTTCGTTCCGAGAGCGGAAAGACACCGGCAGGTGGCGTCGATATCCCTTGAAGAAGAGGGGAGCCAAAGCTCGGTCGGTCCGTCGGCCAGCGCCGCACAGATGAGAAGCCGGTGAGCATCGGATTTTGAGGGTATCGCCGGAATTGCTCCCGAAAGCGCCGCGGGAGTTATCTTTACGTCCATATCAGCCCTCCAGTCCGGCCCGGAAAAGCTCTTCGAGGCCGGTGACGGGTATCTTTTTCAGTTCGCACTTTCCGATCTCAACGGGAATTACAACCGTGATCTCGCTGCCGGAGCGCTTTTTGTCGGCAAGCGCCGCCGCGGCAAGTTCGGAAGCGGAAAAATCGGTTCCCGTGGGAAGTCCGTTGGAGACAAGAATTTTTTCGACTTCTTCGGCGACGGGCTTTTGGCAGAACCCGAGCTTTTCGGAGGCGCGCGCCATAATCGCCATTCCCGCGGCAACGGCGTGTCCGTGGGAGACGGTGTAGTCCGAACATTTTTCAATGGCGTGAGCCGGAGTGTGTCCGAGATTCAGAAGCTTTCGCGGGCCGTTTTCGAATTCGTCTTCCTCGACGATCCTGGCCTTCCAGCGGACGCACCGGGAGATGAGCTCGCCGATGCCGGAGTTTTGTCTTGCGTTATCGAACTGCCAAAACAGGTCTCTGTCAAAGAGCATACCGGTCTTTATGGCTTCGGCGAGACCGTCGGAGAAGATTTCGGGGGAGAGGGTCTTCAGACAGTCGGTGTCGCAGATAACTGCGGACGGCTGAAGAAAGAGCCCGGCAAGGTTTTTTCCGGCGCGCAGGTCAACCGCGGTTTTTCCGCCGACCGAGGAATCCACCGCCGCAAGGAGCGTCGTCGGAAGCTGGACAAAACGGATGCCGCGCAGATAGCAGCCTGCGGCGAATCCGGCCATGTCCCCCGTGACGCCGCCGCCGAGCGCCGCAACGCAGTCGCGGCGGGTCAGGTGCTCTTCGGCCAGAAATTCAAGTATGCCGGAAAGCGTGGTCAGATTCTTGCTCTGTTCCCCGGCGGGGAAAACATGGCTGCAGACTTCAAAGCCCGCGGCTTCAAGGCTTTCCGCGGCGGTTTTGAGATAGAGCGGCGCGACGTTTGAATCGCTTATGACGGCCATGCGGCAGGGGGAGATAACCCGGGAAAGACGGGAGCCGCAGCCGGAGAGAAGCCCGCTTCCGACGGTCACGTCGTAGGGAACTCCGGCATTTACGCGGACGGTGCTTGTGTTGGACATTTTTGAATTTCCTTTCTCAGTTTCCGCCGGCCGTGGATTTTTTCTCGCGTCCGTCGCGGAGCAGAGCGCAGAGCTTCTGCGCGTCGCGGGACTCTATCGCGTCCAGGTATTCCTTCAGGTTTGAAATCAAAATCTTCAGTTCGTCCTCAAGAAAGTCCGCGTCGTCCAGAAAGAGCTCGGTCCACATGTTCTCGTCAAGTCTTGCCACTCGCGTCATGTCGCGGAAGCTTCCCGCGGAGAACCCGTAGCGCTTCTGGGCCGTGGGGGATTTGATGTAGGCGCTGGAGGTGATGTGGGCAAGCTGGGAGGTATAGGCGATGATGCGGTCGTGTTCTTCCGGCGTGGAAAAAGTCAGGTTTCCAAAGCCTACGTCGGTGAAAAAGCGTTTCAGAGTTTCCAAAAGGTGAATATCCGTTTTTTCGTCGGGGGTGAGAATCATGGATGCGCCGACGAAAAGGTCTTCCGTCGACGAGGTGAACCCTCCGCGTTCGCGTCCGGCCATCGGATGACCTCCGACGTAGTAAAAACCGCGTTCGGCCGCAACCGGCGCGATTGCGCCGACGACGGAGCGCTTTACGCCGCAGAGGTCGACAACGATCGCTTTTTCCGAAATTCTTTCCCGGTTTTCGGAGACCCACTCCACGGCGGCGCCGGGGCGGATAGCAAGCAGGATCAGATCGCACTGGGGGATTCTTTCCCCGGTGAGGGCAGAGTCAATTGCGCCGCAGAACCGCGCAAGCGTCATGGTTTCGGCGTCGAGATCGATGCCGTAGACGGTGTGATCCGTGCGGCATTTTATGCTTTTTGCCATGGAGCCGCCGATGAGCCCGAGACCGACTATTCCGACGTTCATTTTTCATCGCCTCCGAGAGTCCTGCAAAAGCCGTGGAGCGCAAAGAGCTTTTTCGCGACTGCGTCAAAATCTTCGGGTCTGAGGGACTGGGGGCCGTCGCAGAGCGCGTGGGCAGGGTCGTTGTGGACTTCGATTATGAGTCCGTCCGCGCCTCCGGCGACGGCGCTCATGGCCAGAGGGTCCACAAGCCAGGATTTGCCCGTTGCATGGCTCGGGTCGATTATTACGGGAAGATGGGTGAGGCGGCGGAGAACGGGTATCGCGGCAAGGTCGAGGGTGTTTCTCGTGTAGGTTTCAAAGGTGCGGATGCCGCGCTCGCAGAGAATGACGTTTTCGTTGCCGCCGGCCATGACGTATTCGGCGCTCATGAGCCACTCTTCGTATGTGGCGGAAAGTCCGCGCTTTATCATGACCGGTTTATCCTGGTGGCCGAGGGCCTTGAGCAGGTCGAAGTTCTGCATATTGCGCGCGCCGACCTGAATGACGTCGACGTCGTCAAAAAGCGGGAGCTGACCGATCTCCATGATCTCGGTGACAATGGGCAGTCCCGTCTCTTCGCGGGCGATCTTGAGAAATTCGAGACCGGCAGCTCCGAGTCCCTGGAAGGAATATGGAGAGGTGCGGGGCTTGAAAGCGCCTCCGCGGAGCATGGTCGCGCCGCTTGCCTTGACCGCGCGGGCGATGGCGACGACCTGTTCCTCGCTTTCGACGGAGCAGGGGCCGGCCATTATCGTGAGCGATCCGCCGCCGATGCTCGTGTTTCCGACGCGGATGACGGTGTCTTCGGGGTGGAATTTGCGGTTTGCGTTTTTGTAGGGCTCCTGGACGCGCTTGACGTCCTCGACGATATCCAAAGCGGAGATAAGGTCGATGTCGAGCTTGGAGGTGTCGCCGACAAGTCCGAGAATCGTGTGGGCTTCGCCGACGGTCGTGTGGACGGAGACGTTTTTACTTTTCAGCCAGGAGATAAGCCCGTCAAGCTGCTCCCGGTTTGCCTTTTGTTTGAGTACGACGATCATGGTTATTTTCCTCTGTCTTTTTTGTTTTTTTATTGTGCAAAAACTGCCCGCAGCCGATTTGGCTGCGGGCAGTCATGATTTGTTCGTGACAACTCGGATTTAAGCGTTTACGCTTTCAGCCAAACCGGAAAAAGCCTTACCGAAAAAGCAGGTAAAGCGAAAATAGAGGTATTCGGCAAAAAGCGACAGGGAAAGCATTGTGTTTCAAACCTCTTGACCCATAATATACTTTACAAGTATATCACAGCTCCGTGCCTTTGTCAAGGGCAAATTCGGAAAAGAGGTTCAAAAGAGCCTTCCGGAAAGAAAGCCGGCGGGAAAAATCGGGCGGTATATATTTTTTACTGAATAAACACTTGCAAAAAATTGAAAATGTGGTATCATATACTAATCTTACAAATTTGAGGGGGATTATTCAGTGAGCAGTTCCAACCGAGGCACATGGGCCTCGCGCTCAACCTTTATTCTGGCGGCAATCGGTTCCGCAGTCGGACTTGGAAACGCCTGGCGTTTTCCGGGACTCGTTGCAAAGCACGGAGGCGGAGCTTTTCTTGTCGCCTATCTTCTTGCAATGTTTGCCCTTGGAATTCCGCTTCTGATGATGGAAATTTCCATCGGTCGGAAGATGAAAAGCGGCGCGCCGAACGCTCTTCGCGGCCTGAACAAAAAGTTTGAGCCGATCGGCTGGGCGGCGACGGCGAACGCGTTCGTCATCGTCGTATACTACGCCGTAGTCTTCGCATGGGTCATACTTATGACGGTGTTCAGCTTCAGGTTTGCAAACCTTACGGGAAATACCGAGGCGGCAAGCGGACTTTGGGCGGAACTTATCAAAACCACGGGAACCGTTTCCGGTTACGGGACGATTTCCTGGAAGGTTGTCGCCTGTCTTGTTGCTGCCTGGGTGCTGATATACGCCTGCATCCGCAAGGGCACGCATAGCGTCGGCAAAGTCGTCAAGTACACGGTGTTTCTGCCGGTTGTCTGTCTTTTGGCGATGGCCGTGAAGGGCTTCACGATGCCCGGCGCGGGCGAAGGCCTCAAGGCGCTCTTCATCCCCGACTTTTCGGCATGGGCAAGCGCAGAGCTTTGGATCGACGCCGTCGGCCAGGTGTTCTATTCGCTGTCCGTCATGATGGCAATCATGTTTGCCTACGGTTCGTTCCTTAAAGACGACAGCAATGTTGCCAGCGACTGCCTGGTCATTGCGTTTTCCGACATGGCGATAAGCGTTCTTGCGGGCATGGTTCTCTTTACGACGATGTACGGTTCGGGTATGACCACTGCGGATATGTCGTCCTCCGGAATCGGAACCGCATTTATGATCTATCCGATGACGATCGTCACGCTGACGGAGTCGGGTATCTTTAACGCGTGCTTTGCGTTCCTGTTCTATTTCTGCCTGTGCACGCTGGCGATAGATTCGGCCTTCTCCATCGTCGAGGGCGTCTCAGCGGCGGTTTCCGACAAATTCCACTTTGACAAGCACAAAACGACGCTTTACATATGCCTTGTCGCGGGCGTGATTTCGCTGTTCTTTGTCACGGGGGCAGGTCTTGCGTGGCTCGACATTGTCGACAACTGGTGCAACAGCTTCAGCCTCGTCCTTGTGGGCATTCTGGAGTCCATCGCCGTCGGCTGGGGCTTCGGACCGAAGAAGGTTCTCGGAGAGATCAACCGCAACCGCAAGCGCTTTGCCATGCCTTCCTGGTGGTTTACGGCATCCGTCAAGTTCATCTCCCCTGCGGCGCTCACGGTGTTCTTTGTGTGGAACATTGTGTCCCTTATCCGCAGCGGCGGCGTTTACGGCGCGAAAGACGGGTACACGATTCTTTCAAACCTGCTCGGCGGTTGGCTCATTTTCGCGCTCGTGTTTGTGAGCGGCTTCATCGTCAAGCTGATTGCAAGGGCAAAAGAAAAACGCAATCAGGGCTATTCTCAGGAGAGTCCGACCTGGGACGAGATGGAATAATCCCGGGAAATTATCTGAAAACGAAAAGGTGCGGAACAGTAATTGTTCCGCACCTTTTGACTTTTTTTATCTGCAAATGCGCTTTCTAAAAGGGTGCGCTCAGCCGATTATGCCGTAAAATCTCAGAAGTTCGTTTCTGTGCCTGGCAATTTTGAGGCTTTTCCCGGGCTTTGGGCGAAAGCGGGCGGAGAGGGTTTTGCTCCCGTAGGCGGCGAGACGGTGGAGCCAGCAAAAC
>JAEDMJ010000040.1 GCA_016303065.1 Clostridiales bacterium | reverse complement strand
GAGCGCCACCTTGCCAAGGTGGAGGTAGCGAGTTCGAGCCTCGTCATCCGCTTATGGAAAAAGACCTTTATGCTTTCGGCAAAGGTCTTTTTCCTTTTTTTTTGCTGTGTTTGCCGCGGCCTGAAAAACATGGGCGCTTTCCCTTGACAGCCATAGGCTTGTCAATATATAATATGGTATATTAAATGCGATAAAGCTGTGCCGCCGCGGGCACGCGAAAAATAAAAAAGGAGGCGTCGTTATGCGAAAACCCCGTGTCGGGCTTTTGCCGATGTACGTTGAACTATACGATCTTACAACTCCTGAGATCCGTCCGGACATTGATGCGTTTCACGCGCTTGTCGCCGAAAAGCTCGCCGGTGCGGGACTTGAGGTTTTGAACGTTCCGGTGTGCCGTCTCGAAAGCGAGTTTGCCGCAGCGGTCAGAAAATTTGAAAGGGAAAACGCTGATGCGATCGTCACGCTGCATCTGGCGTATTCACCGTCCCTTGAGTCTGAAAAGGCGCTTGCCGGAACGGAGCTTCCCCTGATCGTTATGGACACGACTCCGGACTATACATACGATCAGTTCACGGACGTTTCCAAAATGATGCTCAACCACGGCATTCACGGCGTCCAGGATATGTGCAATCTCCTTGTCCGGAACAATAAGAGCTTTGAAATCTGCGCGGGACACTTGGAGCACTCCGACGTTGCCGCGCGTGTGGCAGAATCCGCGAAAGCGGCGATGATCGCCTCCGGGCTCAGAAAAGCGCGGGTCGGCGTCGTCGGCGGAGCGTTTGAGGGGATGGGAGACTTTCAGCTTCCGGAAGAGGAGTTTGAAAGAGATCTCGGGATCTCCGTCGTCCGCTACGACGAGGCGGCGGGAGAAAAGCGCATCGCCGGAGTTGCCCAGCGGGAGATTGACGCGGAGTATGCCGAAGACGAAAAGTTTTTTGAAATTGCCCCGTCTCTGACGCGGGAGGTATACGACCGTACCGCGCGCACCGCTCTTGCGATACGCAGGTGGGTCGAAGAGGAAAAACTCACGGCCTTTACGATCAATTTCCGCGCAACGGAGGGGCCGAATCCCGCTTTGCCCGTGATGCCGTTTACGGAGTGCTCAAAGGCGATGGTCAACGGAATAGGGTATGCCGGAGAGGGCGACATTCTCACTGCGGCGCTTGCCGGAGCGGTGCTTTCCGCGGTTCCGGACGCGACGTTTACCGAGATGTTCTGTCCGGACTGGGAGCACGGAAGCGTGTATCTGAGCCACATGGGCGAGTTCAACTACCGCGTCGCCGACGGACGCCCCCTTCTTCAGGAAAAGCCGTTTCCCTTCACCAATGCGGAGAATCCGACCGTTGCATACAAGCCGCTGAAGGGCGGAAGGGCCGTTTTTATGAATTTGGCGCCCTTCGGAAACGGAAGGTATACAATGACCCTGGCTCCCGGAGAGATGCTCTCCATATCCGGAGAGAACCGTATGGGAACCACAGTCAACGGGTGGTTCAGGCCGGATGTGCCTTTGGCGGAATTTCTCGGGAGATTCAGCGCCGTTGGGGCAACCCATCACAGCGTGCTGGTATACGGAGACTGCCTGAACCTTCTCAAAACACTGGCGAAGTTCCTGTGCGTCAGGCTTGAAACGATTGTCTGAGGACGGGGCAGCAATATCAACGAAGAGTATAGGAAAGAGGTACTGAATGATTTACAATGCAAAGATCCCGGTACAGTCCCAGGAAACGCGTCCGACTTTTGAAAACATAACTCCCCAGGTGAGGGAGATCGTTGAAAAGTCCGGAATCAAAAACGGCACGGTGCTTGTATATTCTCCTCACACAACCTGCAGCGTACAGATCCAGGAGTATTCCGACGGACAGACGTATTACGGCGTCGAGCTCATCATGCAGGATCTTGTGAACGCGCTGGCAAAGATCATCCCCACCTGTCAGAACGAGGGGCAGTATCTGCACCCCTGCTTTGAACACATCGATCAGGCGGCAAAGCTGCGCGGCGAGAAACCGCACTGGAGCCTTAACACTGACGCTCACCTGCGTTCGGTGATTATGGGCCGCTCGGTCACGATTCCGATCATAGACGGAGAGATCCAGCTCGGCGAATTCGGAATGATTTGGTTCGGCGACTGGGACCAGGTCCGCGCGCGTATGCGTACCGCGATCGTCCAGGTTCAGGGCGAGTGAGAACTCAAAAGAAATATTCTGCGGAAAGCAGAAAAAACGGGGGTTTCAAAAGAAATGAAGAGGTTTGGAACGGCAGTACTTGCGGCAGTGCTTGCGTTTTCATTTTCCGCTTGCGGGATTGTTCCGGCGCTCGGTGAAAATATAGGGGGACACATTGATTCGCCCCACAGCGATTCCGGCGTCATGACCGGCGCCGTCGGAAATGTCACCGGCAGCGAAGAGATCGGGGGAGTCTTCGGCACGGAAATAAGCGGTACGGCGGAAAATTCCGGCACAGAGCCGAAAAAGGAGATTTCTCTCCCGGACGTTGAGCTTTCCTCTCTTTCGGTGCCCGCATATGAGGAAATTGAAGCTTTTTCCGTGCCGGTGGAGTTTCTGGCCTTCAGGGGCTCCGTGACCGGACCGGGATATCTGGCGGAGTATTCCTTTGTCGCTCCGGAGAGCGGAGTTTACGCTGTCGAAGGAACGGATATGTTCAGCGACCTGAAGCTCGCGGTCGAGATCGTTGACGCAAAGAATATGCGCGTTGTGTATGCTTCAAGCCTTGGCGGCGGAAATACCCTCTGTGCCGACCTGGAAAAAGGCGAAAAATACACCGTCGAGGTGAGCTATAAGACGGGCGCCGGGGCATACACGCTTATGGTCGGACAGCAGAAGGCGGCGGTGGATCTCACCGGCGCGACGTTCATTGAAGACAGCATCGAGTTTAACAATCAGGAGAACTACTATTATTACACTCCGTCTGTTTCCGGAACGTACAGCTTCAGCTTTCCCCGGATAAACAGTGAAAACAAAGTCTCGATATATGTTTTTGACTCCCTGAACTACCGTCTCAAATACGTCAGCCAGTGCTCCAGGGACGGCGTGCTGAGCATCGAACTGGAAGCAAACGAGACTTATAAGATCGCGGTCGTGGAACACACCGGACGCGGCGAGTATACTTTGAGCGTCGGAGTACAGAAAGAAACGGCGTATGTCGAAGGGTACAGCATTGTTTGCGACAGCATCCAGTTTGCAAACCAGATCAACAACTATTCCTTCACCGCGACTGTCAGCGGCACGCACCGAATCGAAGTTGAAAACATCGACAGCGGAAACAGCATTTCCTTCTTCCTTTACGACAGCGAGGGGTACCGCCTCAAATACATAACCGACCGTGACGCCGGCGGCGGAATGGCGGTTGAACTTGAAGCGGGAGAGACCTATACTCTGGCCGTGGAGGAGTGCAGGGGATTCGTGCCCTACTCGTTTTTCATCATGGGACCGAAGGAGGCCGTTGACGTCACGGGCTTTGACCTGATAAGCGACAGCTTCAGCTTTGACGGGCAGGAGAACGCGTATGTGTATACCCCGGCCCTTAGCGGAGACCACAGGATCTCGGTCGCATCGGCGCAGAGCGGCTTATCCGTCGGAGTGAGCGTTTATGACGCTTTGGGATACCGTCTTGCCGTGAATTCGTCCATGGACCAAAACGAAGGCATCACAGTCTCGCTTACCGGCGGAGAGGAGTATACGATCAAAGCCGTGTATTCCAATGGCTGCGGAGCATATACCCTCTCGTTGGAGTGAAAAAAGCTCCGGCCCTTTAGCCCCGATAAAAAAAGTCTGCGCAGGGGAGGTTCTTTCCAAAAGAGCCTCCCCTGCGTTTTTTTTTGCAATCAAAAACTCCGGCATGGGGCAGGCGGCTTGCGGGGCATCAAAAAAAACAGACATCACTTAAAAGTGATGTCTGTTTGCCGGTAAATCCTGATTCAGAAGGCCTCCGGAGAAAGCGGGGAGGAAGTTTGCCGGTGAATTTGAAAAAGAACGCTGACGGCTTTGTCCGGGGCTTTTACGGGGTTATCCGAGCAGGGCGCGGTCGTTTGCAAATTCCTGGCCGCTGGCTTTTGAGAACTGTTCAAGCAGTGCCTCGACGGTCAGCTTTTTCTTTTCTTCGCCGCTTACGTCGAAGATGATGCGTCCTGCGTTCATCATAATGAGGCGGTTTCCGTGAACGATGGCGTCCTTCATGTTGTGCGTGATCATGAGGGCGGTGAGCTTCTCTTCGTTGATGAATTTGTCGGTCAGGCTGAGAACCTTTTCCGAGGTTTTGGGGTCAAGCGCGGCTGTGTGTTCGTCGATAAGCAGAAGCTTCGGCTTGTTCATGGTCGCCATGAGCAGCGTCACGGCCTGGCGCTGGCCGCCGGAGAGCAGACCGACCCTTGTGGTCAGTCTTGTTTCAAGGCCGAGATCGAGTTCTTTGAGCATTTCGCGGTATTCGTTCCTCTCCTTTGAGGTTATGGCCCAGCGGAGAGTCCGTTTTTTTCCGCGTCGGTTTGCAATGGCGAGGTTTTCTTCAAGCCACATATTCGCCGCCGTGCCCATCATCGGATCCTGGAAGACACGGCCGAGGAATTTTGCCCGCTTGTACTCGGGAAGCCCGGTCACGTCGACTCCGTCGATGATTACACGGCCGGAGTCCGGTCTCCAAACCCCGGCAATCGCGTTGAGCATTGTGCTCTTTCCGGCTCCGTTTCCGCCGATAACGGTGACGAAATCGCCGTCGTTAAGGGTGAGGGAAATGTTGTCGAGGGCAAGTTTTGCGTTTACTGTGCCGGGATTGAATGTTTTAGAGAGGTTTTCAAGCTGAAGCATGGTTTATTTACCTCCCTTTTTCCGCGTTCCGGAGAACAGCTTCCTTTTCCAGTAGGGAACGGCAAGGAAAATTGCGACGACAAGCGCGGAGAGCATCTTGAGAAGATCCGTGTCGAGTCCGATCCAGATGACGGTCTGGTAAACGACATAGTAGATTATGCCGCCTCCGATGACTCCGGCGAGCCGGACCGCGAAGTTCTGGGAAATCTTCCCGAATATTGCTTCTCCGATAATGACTGCGGCAAGTCCGATGACGATCGCGCCGCGGCCCATGTTGATGTCGGCAAATCCCTGATACTGGCACAAAAGCGCGCCGGAGAGAGCGACGATGCCGTTGGAGATGACAAGACCGAGAATCTTGTTGAGATTGGTGTTGATGCCCTGTGCATGGCTCATGTTCAGGTTGCAGCCCGTGGCGCGGATCGAACAGCCGAGCTCGGTTCCGAAGAACCAGTAAAGAAGCGCGATTATAACGCCCGTAAACAGCAGAAGCACTATGATTGCGCGCCAGCGCTCGAGCTGGGTGATGACGACGTCAAAGGTGCGGGCGCTGAGGCCCTGGTTTGCTTTGCTCCCGAGTATCTTCAGGTTCACGGACCAGAGGATCAGCTGGGTGAGAATTCCGGAGAGAATGGCGGGAATGCCCATGAAGGTGTGGAACACACCCGTCAGAAGACCTGTCAGCATACCGGCAATAAGCGCGGCGAGCATGGCAATCCAGATATTGACCCCGGAGATCACAAGCATCGTGCAAACGCACGCGCCGGTGCAGATGGACCCGTCGACGGTGAGGTCGGCAATATCGAGGAGTTTATATGTTATGTATACGCCGATTGCCATGATTCCCCAGATAATGCCCTGAGCAACGGCGCCCGGCAGCGCGTTTAAAAGACCCATTTTCTGATTTTCTCCGATTTAATCAGTCTATTGCGACATAGCCTTCGGGAACCGTAAGACCGAGAGTTTGGCAGATGTCGGCGTTGTATTTCTTGACGGGGTTCGGATCGTATTCAATGGCCATTTCAGAGATGTCAGCCTTGCCGGTGAGAATGTCGGCAGCCATCAGACCGGTCTTATAGCCGATTTCGTAGTAGCTGATGGAAAGGGTGAAAGCACCGCAGCCGGCGCAGATTCCGGCTTCGCCGGCGAAGACGGGAACCTTCTTGGGCAGGCAGATATTGTTGATGATCTCGGTGCAGGCGGCGGCAGTGTTGTCGGTCGGGATATAGATGACGTCGCTGGAGGATGCGGCCTTCTCGGTGACGACGGCGACATCGTTGGAGTCGGCGAAGGAGTAGTCGACGCAGGTGATGTTTTTGTTTTCGAGGTATTCTCTGACAACCTTAACCTGGTATGCGGAGTTGGGCTCTGCGGAGCAGTAGAGAAGACCGACGGTCTTGGCTTCGGGGAAGAGGTCGATGACCATCTGGGCCTGTTCGGTGAGGGGAGCAAGGTCGGAAGTGCCGGAAATGTTTTCGCCGACGACGCCGTCAAAGTTTTCAAGGTTGAGCGCGACGCTGTATTCGGTAATGGAGGTGCCGAGGATCGGTATGGTCGTCGTCGCGGAGGCGGCGGCCTGGAGCGATGCGGTGGCGTTGGCCATTATAAGGTCGACGTTCTTGGAAACAAAGCTGTTGGCAATGGTGACGCAGGTGGGGGAGTCGCCGGCGGCGTTCTGGAAGTCAAAAGTGACGTTCTCTTCGCCGAGTTCGTCAATAAGCGCCTGCTTAAAGCCTTCGGTTGCGGCGTCGAGTGCGTCGTGCGTTGTGAGCTGGCAGATGCCGATGGTGTAGGTCTTTTGCGAACATCCGGAAACGGCGAGTACGACAGCGGCCATCATCGCGACGGCAAGCGCTAAAGATATGATTTTTTTGAGGCTTTTCATTTCTTTTTCTCCCTTTTTTTTCTGGCTTTATATTTGTTGTTGCCATTTTATGCAATATAGTATATAATACTGAATTGAATTAGTCAAAATGGAACTTTAGATATCGGTCATCTAAAATTTAGATGAACAGCTGAGCCGGAACGGCGGAGGATAAGCGTGGAGATACGAAACCTTATAACATTTGTCAGCGTTGCGGAGCTGAACAGTTTTACGAAAGCGGCAAGGGCGCTGGATTACTCCCAGTCGACGATATCCTTCCAGATACGACAGCTTGAGGAAGAGCTTGGCTGTCTGCTTTTTGAAAGGATAAACCATACGATATCGCTGACGGACCGGGGACGGGAGCTTTTGATATATGCAAAACAGGTCAGGCGCATGTCGGAGGAATTCCACCGGAGCGTCAGCGGAGAGAGCGAAGCGCGGGGACTTTTGCACGTCGTCGCCCCCGACTCTTTGTGCGAGGACATGATGACGCGGGACTATACCGATTTTTATCGCAGCTATCCCGGAATCTCCCTGAAATTCACAACGGCGGATACGGTCGATATGTTCAGAATGCTCGATCACAACGAGGCGGACCTGGTGCTGTCGCTGGACAGTCATATCTACCGCAACGACTATGTGATCGCAAAGGAGGAAAGGATACCGATGCACTTTGTGACGGGGGCTTCTTCCGAATGCGCGTGCGCAAAGCAGCTTTCGGTAAGGGACGTCGCCGGACAGCCGTTTATTCTCACGGAGAAGGGAATGGGCTACCGGCGCGTCTTCGACGACGCTCTGGCAAAGCTTTCGCTTGAGATTGAACCCGTACTTGAGATCGGAAGGACTGACATCATAACGTCCGTACTCGAGGCGGGAATCGGAATATCCTATCTTCCCGATTTTGTGACGCACGGAAAAGTCCGTCAGGGAAAGCTCGCTTACCTTGACGTTCCCGACTTTGAAACAGACATCTGGAAGCAGCTCATCCACCACAAAAACAAGTGGATATCCAAAAGCCTTGAGGTGCTGATCGAATACATCAAGGAGCGGGAGTTCGGCAAAGCCGAGGCATGAAAACAAAGCGTCCTCAGAGGCAAAATGAAGTGCTTCTGAGGACGTTTTTGAAAAATCGGGAAAAACGGGAGGGGTCAGCGGGGAAAGAACCCGTCGATTACGCTGTTTGCCGTGGCGACCCATTGGGTGAGATTTTCATAATTTCCGGAAGTCGTGCTTATGTCCTTGAGAACGAACTCGCAGGGGGTGCCGTTTTTGGAACAGGCCGCGAGGACATGGCTGATCTCGGCGCGGACGGGTTCGGGGTCGAAGCTGCTCTGGGCGACAAAAGCGGGGTTGGGCTTGTAGGAGAGCACGTAGTCTCCGCCGATGCGCTCCGCTGCGGCGTCAACGTCTGCCCAGGCAGTGATCGAAATGCGGCGGAGGTTTTTGAAGCGGCGCAGCTTGTCTATTTTTGCGTGGAGGGGTTCGCAGCAGCCGTAATAGGAGAGTCCGCAGAGATCGAAGAGCTTCTGGGTGTACTGGAGATCGAACTCTTCGTGCATTTCCGGAGACACGACGGCGAAGATCTGGGCCATTCCGCGGGCCCACACGTTTTTAAGCGTGATCCTGTCCCGGTCCATGTCCAAAACAGGGAGCTCGTGCGTTGCGGCAGGCGTGCAGTGGAGATAGAGCGGGTCGGTGTCGAGCACGTTGAGCTCTTCGTATTGGCGCATCACGGCGATGTGGTTGTCGGTAAAGCGGGAGATCATGAGATGGGCGTACTCGGGATCGTCGTAGAGATCCATGAGGCAGTTTTCAACGCCGTGGAAGCGCGGTATCTGATCCCAGGACGCGAGATAGAGCCCGACTCCGGCTTTTTTGACGGGCAAAATGCCGGAGAAGACGTCGTCGGCAAAGCAGAGACGGCGCTCGGTTTCCGCGAGGTCGTGAGTTACGACCGGGGTCCGGATTTTTGAAAGAAAAGTTTCGGGGTCGGGGATTATGTCGTGATAGCGGTGGGCGGAGATGTCGGTTCCGGTAGATGCCGAGGCAGTGTCCTCTTCACAGACAAGACCGTTTCCGCTGTTTGAAACGGCAACGGGGCAGCGGTAATAATCGTGGACGGCAAAATCGCCTTCAAAATGCCTGAACTGGAAAATCGCGCGGCGCAGATTCGTTTCAAGCGCGCGGCATTCGGGGGAGATGCACCGGGGTTCAAGCTCGGGATTTCCGGAATACTCCCCCCAGGGAACTTCGAATACAAGCACGGGAGGGCGCACCGTTTTCAGGGAGTTGAGGCTGCGGTACAGCTCTTTTCTGGCGGAGCTTCTTCCGTCGAGGGCGAATTCAGAGTATTGGCGGGCAAGCTCACGGAGAATTTCAAGATCCTTCATCGTGGCAGACACTCCTTTTGTTGTTCTTTGGTTGATTATAACACAGATGTCCGACCCGTGCAAGTGAAAACGGACGCCGGAAAAAAATCGCAAAACCGGATAAAAATCGTTTCGGGGCCCCTGGAACAGTGGACAGCCGCTTTTTTATGGTGTAGAATTATATTGCTCAGAGGAAAAATTATATTCTGTTTTTCTGTTCGGTCGGGAGGGCCTGAATATGTGGATTTTTGCTTGTGTGTTTTCCGCCGTGTTTGCCGGTCTTACATCGATTCTTGCAAAGTGCGGGATACGAAAAACCGGTTCCGACCTTGTGACTGCGCTCCGCACGGTCGTCGTTCTCGTGTTTTCGGTCATAACGGTTCTTGCGGTCGGCTCTTTCGGTACGGTTTCCTCCATCGGCATGAGATCGTGGATCTTTCTCATACTGTCCGGGCTTTCGACCGGAGCGTCCTGGATATGCTATTTCAAGGCGATCTCCCTTGGGGACGTCAACAAGGTCGCGCCCATAGACAAATCGAGCACGGTCATCACCGTGCTTCTGGCCATCACCGTTTTTAAAGAGACGGACGCTCTTGCGGCAAAGCTTGCCGGAACGGCGCTCATCGCCGCCGGTACGTATTTAATGATAGAAAAAAAGGCCGCAGTGAAAGAAAAATCCGGCGGAGCGTGGATGATATACGCTTTTTTCTCCGCGATCTTTGCCGCGCTTACGTCCGTGCTTGCCAAAATCGGAATTTCGGGCGTCGAATCAAATCTTGCGACTGCGATCCGCACGGTTGTCGTACTGTTCATGGCCTGGGGCATCGTGTTTGCAAAGGGCGAACACAGAGCGCTGCCGGGAATAAGCAAACGCGAGCTGGTTTTCATCGTCCTTTCGGGCGTCGCAACGGGCGCTTCGTGGCTCTGCTATTACTACGCGGTCCAGAACGGAGTGCTGAGCGTCGTCGTTCCGATCGACAAGATGAGCATCTTGCTCACCGTGCTGTTTTCGCGGATTTTTCTGAAAGAAAAGGTGTCGGCAAAGGCCTGGATCGGTCTCGGACTGATGTGCGCCGGGACGCTGGCGATGGTTTTTGCCGCGTGAAAAAAAACTCCCCGCATACTGCCGGAAAACGCGGTGATTACGGCAGTGTGCGGGGGATTTTTTTGTTCGGTTAAAACGCCGGGGCGGCGAAGTTCTCAGTTTTTCCCGGTGAGCTTCTGGACGTCCTCGTTTGTCCCCACAACGACGATATTGCTCGAGGGCTCGAAGATGTAGTCCGCGGAGGGAAGGGGGAAAAGGTCGCCGTTCCGATATTTTATTGCGAGGATGTTGACCTTGAAGCGCGAGCGGACATCGAGGGCGCGGATGCTCTTTCCGGCCCAGCTTTCCGGGGCGGAGATCTCAAAAACGCCGTATTTGTCGTTCAGCTCGATGAAATCGAACATATTCCTGGCGTTGTGGCGTATCGCAAGCTTTTCGGCCATTTCCATCTCGGGATAGACGATCTCGTCGGCGCCGTTCCGGAGCAGAAATTTTGCGTGGATATCGCTTCCGGCTTTTGAAATGACGCGCTTTGCGCCCAGGTCTTTCAAAAGACTTGTTATCTGAAGCGACGCCTGAAAGTTCGTGCCGATGCAGACGTAGCAGATATCGAACTCCGAAACTCCCAGCTCCTTCAGAACGCTTTCGCGGGTGCAGTCGGCAACGATCGCCTCCGTGAATTCGTCGGCGCGGTCTTCGATAATGGTTTTATTTGTGTCCACGGCCATGACGTCGTTCCCCAGCTCCGACATTTTTTCAGCAAGGCGAAGACCGAAGCGGCCCAGGCCGATAACAAGAATTGACTTCATTTTTCCTCCGTTTTACAGTTCAGAAATGTGTTTTGATCAGCCGATAAGAATGTTTTCCGTGGGCTTTTCGATCGCCGTGGTTTCGCGCTTTTCGTTTATCACCAAAACCAGGGACAAGCCTCCGACTCTTCCGGCGTACATCAGGAAAACTATGATCAGCTTTGAAACCGTGCAGAGCTCCGAAGTGAGCCCGAGGGAAAGCCCGACGGTTCCGATGGCGGATGTGACTTCAAAGAGCGCGGGGAGAAGCTCTGCGCCGTCCAAAAGCGAGATCGCCGCAGTGCCGGCTATGATAGCGGAAAGATAAACGAAATATACCGATGCGGCAAGCCTGACTGAGGCGTCGGAGATATTTCTTCCGAAAACGGTGACATTTCCGCGCCTTCTCACTGCCGAAATAACGTTTGATACAAGAATCGCAAGCGTCGTCGTCTTCGTACCGCCCGCAGTCGAGCCGGGGCTTCCGCCGATGAACATGAAGGCGATCATGACGAGAAGAGAGGCGGAAGAGAGCGTGCTCAGATCCAGAGAGAAGAATCCGGCGGTTCTGACCGTTACGGAGCAGAAAAACGAGTTCAGCAGCTTTTCGGAAAAAGGAAGTCCGGAAAAAGCCGAGCTTCCGTCCGCAGCAAGAAAAAAGAGTGTGCCGGACAGGAGAAGGATTCCGCTGACGAGGAGAACGAGCTTTGAATGCAGCTTTAAGCGGCGGAAAACTCCGCGGCAATTCAGAATGTCGTTCCAGACCAGAAATCCGACGCCGCCGCAGATGATAAGCGCGCTCAGCGTCAGCATAACGAAGGGCTCCGAGCCAAGGGTGGTGAGGGAGCTTCCCGGCGCGGAGACGCCCATAAGGTCAAATCCGGCGTTGCAGAATGCGGAGACGGAGTGAAAGAGCGCAAACCAGAGCCCTTTCCAAAAGCCAAACTCCGGACAAAAGCGGAACGCCAGCAGTACGGCTCCGGAAAGTTCAAATACCGCCGTGGCGGCGACGACTTTTTTTACGAGAACGGTCACTCCGCCGATGGAGAGCGAACCCGCCGACTGGCGGATTATCATTCTTTCGCGGAGCGAAACGCGGTGGTGAAGAAGCTGGGCGAAGACGGCGATGACGGTCACAAAACCGAGCCCGCCGATCTGGATCAGCGAAAGGATGACGAGCTGACCGAAAAAGTTCCAGTGGGAATAGGTGTCGAAAACGGTGAGCCCGGTCACGCACGCCGCGCTTGCCGCAGTAAAGAGCGCGTCCGTGAAGGGCGTGACCTCGCCTTTTCTTGACGAAAAGGGGAGGACGAGCAGAAATGTGCCGATAAGGATTACAGCCAGAAATCCGATGGCTATCAGACGCGTTATTCCGAGGGGACGCCGGATTTTTTTACGCATTGTTTTTTTCCTTCAATTCGCGGCGGAGTATGTCAAGGGCCGTCCGAACCAGCTCCGGGGGACAGGCGTCGGGACAGGCGACGAATGTCGAACAGCGGTTTATCGGCAAAAGCACGCGTATTCCGGGGCAGCGCGCGACCGCCAGGGCCATCTTGGGAGTGACCTCTCCGTGGAGGGAGTCGGCGATGGAAATCCCAACCGGGCCGACAACGGCGTCGGAATCGCGGCAGGCGACGGCGGCGGGGTTGTCGCCGGTGGCGGCGGAATCTGCTCCGGATTTGAGCATCGCGCTTGTTGCGATGGCGTTCGTTCCGACGGCGGCGACAAAAGCCGAAGGAAACTCGTTTTTGATTGCGGCGGTGAGAAGCGCGCCCAGCTTTCCGCCCTGGCCGTCGATGACGGTGATTTTCAAATGATCATCTCCGTAGAAGTATGTTAACTGTACAGAAAATAAGTATACTATATTTTCAGCGCCGTGTCCAGTCATATCGGCGGGGAGGGCGCGAATTTTTTGCCCGAAAGCGGTTGAAAAAAATACGGCGTGTTGCTATAATATATACCGACGGACGGTGCCGGAACAAAGCCGCCGCGTATTTCGGGGCTTTTCTTCGGAAAACCGTATTTTCAGCACACAAAGTTTCAACGGAGGAAAAGATATGAAACTCGGCGTACTCAATGCAATGTTTGGAAACAAACCCCTTGACGAGACTCTTGCCTATCTTTCGGGGCTCGGCGTGGAGACCATCGAGATCGGCTGCGGCGGTTTTCCCGGAAAGGGACAGTGCGATCCGGAAAAGCTTCTTGCCGACCCGGCTGCTTTTGAAAAATTCAGGAAAACCATCGACGATTCCGGAATTTCCGTTTCGGCTTTTTCCTGTCACGGAAACATGGTGCACCCCGACAAGGCTGTTGCCGACGGATTTATATCCGATTTCAGAAATGCAATCCTGCTTGCCGAAAAGATGGGCGTTGACACGGTCATAACCTTTTCCGGCTGCCCCGGCGACTGCCCGCAGTCGAAGTATCCCAACTGGGTCACCTGCCCCTGGCCGGAAGACTTCCTCGCGATCCTTGAGTATCAGTGGAACGACGTTCTCATTCCTTTCTGGAAAGATATGGCCGCGTATGCCCAGAGCCACGGCATAAAGAAGATCGCCTTCGAAATGCATCCGGGCTTCTGCGTCTACAATCCGGAAACCCTGAAAAAGCTCCGCGCCGCCGTCGGCCCGATAATCGGCGCGAATTTCGATCCCTCCCACCTTATCTGGCAGGGCATGGATCCCGCCGCTGCCATCAGAGAGCTCCGCGGGATGATCTATCACTTCCACGCCAAGGACACCAAGATCGACAAGTACAATACCGCCAGAAACGGCGTGCTCGACACGAAAAAATACTCCGACGAGGCGAACCGCGCGTGGATATTCCGTTCCGTCGGGTTCGGCATGGACCCCGTCCAGTGGCGTGAAATGATGAGCGAGCTTGTCCTTGCGGGATACGAAGGCTCCATCTCCATTGAGCACGAGGACAGCCTCATGGCTCCCGAAGAGGGTCTTGAGAAGGCCGTTGGGTATCTCAGGGAGATCATTGTCAAATGCGGCAAACCCACGGAGATCTGGTGGGCGTAAAGCCGGAAAGAGCCTTTTTCAAACTCTGTTTCCGCAGTTTTTTCGCTTGATGGAAAGGAACAGAAACCATGCGCAAGCTTCTTTTGTTTGACAGGCATCACATCACTCTGCACGGACTTCTCCGTGCGGAAGAGGGCTCGGCTTTTCCGAAAACCTGCCCTCCTTCAAAACCGGACGGCCCGGTCTTTTTCGCCGACAGACCCTGGGAGAGCGGCTGCATAAACTGGGTAAGCATGCGCTCGGAAAACGGCGCGATGCGCCTTTGGTACGAGGCAAAGGAGAGCTCCAGTTTTAACGACTGCGATACGAGGCTCTGCTACGCCGAAAGCCGCGACGGGATACACTGGGAAAAACCGAACCTCGGGATCTGTGAATACGGCGGAAACCGGAACAACAATATTGTGATCGACAGGTCGGTCACCGGAGCTCTCGGAATACACGGGCATTCGATTTTTGTCGATCCGAACGCCTCCCCGGAGTCCAAATACCGCTGTATGTTCCTTTGCTCGGTACCGTCACCGCTGCGCGATGTCGGACATCTTGATTTGATGAGCTTTGCCCATTCGCCCGACGGACTTCGCTGGAGGCTTGGGCTTCCGGAATTTCCGGACGATTTTCTGCATTTTCCGATCACAAGCTTCGGAAGCGACACTCAGTGCACGGTGTTTTGGGACGAGGCGATCCGCAAATACGTCGGATATTTCAGAACCTGGAACATCGCCAGCGCCCGCTGCATTGCCCGAAGCGAGACGAACGATCTGACAAGCTGGCCACAGCCGCGGACGATACTCGCTCCGGATTATCTCGATCCGCCACTTACGGATTATTACAGCAACGGTGCGACGCTTTATCAAAGCGGAGGCGACAGGGCGTATTTTCTGTTCTATTCGCCTTTTGACCACAACACCGAAAAGTGCTGGTCACGGGTCGCCACAAGCCGCGACGGAATATTTTTCGACCGCGGCGACAGGGCAAGATACATAGACAACGACCGCCCCTATGACGAGGGGATGATATTTGTAAGCGGAGGAATCCACGACCTGGGAAACGGCGAAAGCGCGGTTCTTTCCAATTCCACGGGACGGCGTCACTGCGTTGGCCTCGATACGCCGCCGATTCCCCACGGCCCCACGCTCTACCGTTTTCCGACGGACAGGATTGTGGGGCTCGAGACGAAGAGCTTCTACAATTTCTCCGTCGTCGGAGCGGTCGATCCGAACGCGCCCGAGGTTTTCGTGAATGCCGCGGTCAACGGAAAACTGCGCGCCGGTCTGATTTCGGACAATAAATTTCTTGAGGGCTTCTCTCCCGACGACTGCGAACCGCTTTCGGGGGATCTGCGCGGAGTGCCGTTCCGCTGGAAGGGAAAATCTTCTCCCGTTACCGAGGCGTATCTCAAGCTCTTTCTGGAAGACGGAACGATTTTCTCCGTTACCGTCAACAAATGAGCGGCGTTTTCCCTTGAACATTTTTCAGACAGAAATCCGCGCTCAAAGCTGCAGAAAACGCAGCTTTGAGCGCGGATTTTGTTGTGAACATTCAAGCTGATGCTCTCTGCCCCCCGGGGCGGTCAATGCGGCCTTTCGGAGCGCTGATCCCCCGAAAGCAGAGCACTGCCGGAAAAAGGCGCTGCTCAGCGGGCGCTGTCCAGACGGGCGGCCACCTCGGCAAGACTCAATTCCTTTTCCCGCGCGATTCGGGCAAGGTCTTCATATTCGTATTTTTCCCTTTTCACGCCGTAGCCGGAGGACACTTTTTTCCTGACTTCTCCGAATTCCGTCGGAGCCGATTCGAGCGTTCGGGAAAGGGTATAGCGGCGGCTTATGTTCTCGCGCACGCCGAGAGTCGTTGTGTGCCGGAAAATAAGCCGGAGCATCCGGTCCCTGTCTTTTTCGCGGCACATGACCGAGAGCAGAATTCCCGGGCGCGATTTTTTCATTTGTGCGGGGAGGGTGTAAACTTCCAAAGCCCCTGCCGCAAAAAACTGTTCCTCCGCAAACCCGATGGCTTCGGCCGTCATGTCGTCGAGGTTGCAGCAAAGCTCGGCGACGGTGTCGGAGGAGCCGTCGGTTTCGCCGATCATGGCCCGGACGCAGTTCGCGGCGGGAAAATCCTTTTTCCCCATTCCGTAACCGATGGCGGACGTTCTCATCACCGGCATATCGCCAAATCGCCCGGCGAAGTGCTTCAGAAGAGCCGCGCCGGTGGGCGTGCACAGCTCGCTCTTTATTTCGCCGCCGTAAATCGGCACATCGCGCAGGATATATGCGGTTGCCGGAGCCGGAACGGGGAGCACGCCGTGGGCGCATCTGACCTGGCCGCTGCCGACATGAACGGGGGAGACGACCACCGTTTCGGGGGACAGGCGCTCCATCAGCAGGCAGACCGCCGCAACGTCCGCAACGGCATCCATCGTTCCGACTTCGTGGAAGTGAATTTCCGTTACGGGAACCCCGTGGGCGCGGCTTTCGGCCTCCGCAATCAGGGAATAGACTGCCAGAATGTCTGCTTTTACCTTTTCGGAAGCCTGAATGTCCCCGACGATATGTTCGATATCGTGCATACTGCTGTGGCGGTGCGCGTGCCCGCCGTGGGAGTGCTCGTGCGTATGCTCATGTTCGTGTTCATGCTCGTGTTCGTGCTCGTGTTCGTGCTCGTGTTCGTGCTCGTGTTCGTGCTCATGTTCATGGTCGTGTTCGTGCTCGTGCTCGTGGGAATGGGCATGGAGCTCCTCGGTTTCTTCCGTTCCGTTGACCTTTACCGTGACGTGCGTCCCCTGAATTCCGCATTTTACGGATTTTTCACAGGAAAAAGAGACTCCGGGAATGCCGAGGCTGTTGAGCCGGGCAAGGAATTCATCCCTGTCCGGAAGAAGCTCCAGCAGAGCCGCCGCCAGCATATCGCCCGCCGCGCCCATGCCGCAGTCCAGATACAGTGTTTTCATTTATTTCGCCTCCATGTGGTTAATCATG
>JAEDMJ010000012.1 GCA_016303065.1 Clostridiales bacterium | reverse complement strand
ACGAAACTGCCGCAAAGCACTTAAAGTCCTGTTTTCCAGAACTTAAAATCGGCGGCCCTGCGCTGGCGTACAGAGAGCAATGGGCGGCGGATTTCCTGAGCGCGATGAAAAAAAGAAACGTGCCTCTTGATTTCTTTTCATGGCACATATACTGCGCGGAGCCCAGACAGATTACCGATAAAGCAAAAACGATAAAAAAGCTGCTGGCCGACAACGGCTACGAAGGCGCAGAGAGCATTTTAAACGAATGGAACTACGGCAAGGACTGGGTAAAGGAATTTATTAACTCCATAAAAACCGTTACCGGCATGAAAGGCGCCGCTTTTACAATGGCCTGTATGTCGGCGGCGCAGCACGCGCCGGTAGACATGCTCATGTACTACGATACTCGCCCCTCGCCGTTCTGCGGACTCTTTGACCTGTATACCTACGAGCCGCTGAAGGGCTATTATCCGTTCAAGTGGTACGGTATGTTCTACGATATGGAGGCCGAAATAAGATGCAGCACCGAAATTGAAAATATCCATACCCTTTGCGGAGTTGATGAATGCGGCAAAGTCCTGACCGCCGTCACGTATTACACGGACAACGACAGCGCCGGAAACAAAACGGTGAAAATTGAGTTTTCAAGAAAAGGGACATTTGAGGTATATCTTCTTGACCGCGGGCACAATGCGGAGCTTGTCAAGACGGCCGACACGCTGATTTTTGACATGCAGCCGAACTCCTGCATTCTGCTCAAAGAGACAAAATCGCATTGATACGGAGGCTTTCGGCCGCGAATGAATAAACTGTCCATGTCAGATAACGATTCGCTCAAATTCAAAAGAAGCCGCTTAATGTATATATTTGAGGCGGCTTTGGAATACCTCATTTCCATTCTGGTCACAGGGCCGTTTCTTGCGACGATCACAAAAGAGCTCGGCGTGTCGGACAGTCTTACCGGAATTCTTTCCTCGGTAATTTCTCTGGGCTGTCTCTTTCAGCTATTGTCGCTGTCCGTCAGAAAATTAAAGGTCAAAAAGCTTGTAGTGGTTTTCAGCGTGATAAATCAGGCATTCTTCATGCTGCTCTACGTAATACCGCTTACGGGTGCGAAAAATCAGATAAAAATTCTTTTATTCGCCGTATTGATTTGCGCGGCTTATATCATTTACAATTTTGCGCATCCGAAGAAAATAAGCTGGCTGATGTCCTTGGTTGACGAGGGCGGACGCGGAGCTTTTACCGCGAACAAAGAGATCGTCTCCCTCGTCTGCGGAATGCTTTTTTCCTTCCTGATGGGGGCGGTAATCGACCGGTTTGCAGAAGCCGGGCAAATAAGAACGGCTTTTATTCTGTCCACCGCCGTGATTTTTGCGCTCATGCTGCTCCACACTCTCACGATGATATTTACAGCGGAAAGGGAAACTCCCGACTGCAAAAGCGGAAATCTTCTGGCCGGTGTCAAAGAGCTTGCGAAAAACAAACAGATCATTAAAATCACAGGCGTTTTTGTCCTTTACAATATTTCAAACTTCGCTTCCGTTCCCTTTTACGGAACCTATCAGATCAATGAACTGGGCTTAAGCCTCAAAACCGTTTCGGTGCTTGTGATATTCGGAAATATATCGCGAATACTCGTTTCAAGGCTTTGGGGAAAATACGCCGACAGGAAATCCTTCGCGGCAATGACGGAAAAATGCCTCATGTTTTTGGGCGTATCCCAGCTTTGCGCGGTTTTCGCCGTGCCGAAAACCGGAACGGCAATGTTTGCGCTGTACTATATTTTCTACGGCGTCGCGATGGGCGGCATAAACAGCGCGCTTATCAATTTGGTTTTCGATTACGCCGCACCCGAAAAAAGAAGCGATTTTCTGGCGATAACGCAGGCGGTTTCGGGATTGGCCGGCTTTTTGACAACCCTTTGCATAAGCCCGCTGGTAACGGCGGTTCAAAAGAGCAGCTTCACGATTTCCGGCGTACCTATTTATGCCCAGCAGCTCTGCACCTTAATAAGCCTGCTGTTCACCGTTGCGTCGGTGATATACGTCAGAAAGGCAATCATTGGAAAAGCCTCGCCGGGCGGTCGGTGATCCCGGCATTTTCCCCAGAAAAGCAAGCGCAATTCAACTGCTCCGTTTTTACTCGCAAAGCTGTTTTCCGCAACGAAAATTTTGGTTGGAGGGATTTTGAAATGCTTGAACTGTACGGCGACGGAATTCACGACGACACAAAAGCAATTCAGGAAATGATAGACGGCTCAGGCTCGGAGCTTCGTCTCCCCGCACCCAAGGCGAGGTATATTATCTCAGCTCCCCTGGAACTGCCGTCAAATTTCAGACTTTCGCTTCCGAGGTTTGCCGAGATCAAGCTTGCGAAAAACTCAAACTGCGTTATGCTGAAAAATAAGGCGGCCGTCGATATTGCCCCGCGTACGAAAGCCGGAATATTTGACTATGTAAATATATTTTCACCCGAGACAGTGTACGAAAACATCGAGGTGACGGGCGGAATCTGGAATTACAATAATAAAGAGCAAAGAGGAAATCCCCTTTTGGCGAACCCGGAAAAATCCGAAGAACCCGCCGAATCGATGAGCTACAACGGATATATTTTCCTGTTTTACAACGTCAAAAATCTGAGAATTTCGTCTCTGACCCTTAAAGACCCGGTAACTTTCGCCGTGACGCTCGACAGGGTTTCGTATTTTACAGTAGACAATATTACTTTTGATTTCAATTACGGCAATCCGCTTGCCTGCAATATGGACGGCATTCACCTGTGCGGAAATTGCAGTTTCGGAACGATATCCGACCTTAAAGGCGCTTGCTACGACGACCTTGTGGCAATAAACGCCGACGAGGGCTCCCACGGCCCCATCGCAAATATATCCGTGCAGGGCATTTACGCCGAAGACTGCCACAGCGCGGTAAGACTTTTATCGGCAGACTGCGACGTCAGAAACATTCATATCTCGGACGTATACGGCACGTATTTCCAGTACTGCATAGGGATCACAAAGTACTATAAATCGGAAAGACCGGGCTTTTTTGACTGCATCACACTGGAGAATATCTTCGCAGGCAAAGCGGAAAGATACGCCGTATACAACAAATCCGCCTATGAATGGGTTTATTCGATCGTTCACGTTGATTCCGGCCTGAAAATCAGGAATCTGCGGATGACAAATATTCACCGGAGAGAATACATAAATCCGGTCGCGACGTTTTATTTCGACTCCAACACCGAGATAAACGGCCTGTTTTTGGAGGATATATCCACGGAGAACCATACCGGCAGCGCGGAAATGCCTTTGGTCATCAATAAGGCCGAAATAAAAAATCTTCACGCCGGCGCAATCTATGTAAACGGAAAAGAATACGATGTGAAGCCGGAGCTTGTGAACGGTGAACCCGGATGAAGAAGCGGCGGCTGTTCAAAAGAAAACGCTTTTTCTGGTGCATTCCCGCCGCGCTTTTGCTGGCCGGAATCATATGGGAAGCGGTTATGGTCAGCGCCGAAAGAAAGAATCTCTCCGAACCCGGCGCATATGCCGATTTGGGGACATACCGGGCGCACTACTACTCAAAGGGCAGCGGCGGGACTGCATTTGTCTTCATTACCGGCTCAGGCACTCCGTGCGCCTATACCGATTTCTATGAACTTCAGAATATGCTCTCGGAAACGGGTCAGACGGTAAGTTTCGACCATGCCGGAAGCGGCTGGAGCTCTGGCACGAAAAGTCCGAGAACGCTTGAAAACCTGGTATGCGAGCTTTCCGCATTGATCGATACGGTCACCGGCGGCAAGCCCGTGATACTGATTTGTCATTCGCTTGGCTCGCTTGAAGCCATCGGCTATGCCCAGAGCCGTCCCGAAAGGGTGGCGGGAATCATCTTTTTGGATTCCGGCAGTCCGGAATTTTACAGTACCGATTCCGAGCCTCTGGCAAAAGCAGTCAACAGAGGGGCGGCGCTTCTCCGGACAACGGGTCTGAACCGTCTGTGCGGCGAATTGAATCTCCTGCTGCCCTTGTACGGCGAGAACGTCCGAAACCCCGGTCTTCCGGAAAACCTCAAAGAGACGGATAAAGCAATGTTTTTTGAGTTTACCGGGAACCGCGCTACGCTCGGCTCAATTGAGCTGATGAACGAAAACGCCGCCGCAGTTTTAAGCGGTCCGGATTTGGGAGATATTCCCCTGTTGGTTCTCTCCTCCGACAACGGCGACGACTGGAATTCGGTTCAAATGCAGCTGGCGGCATGGTCCGAAAACAGCGAACAGGTCACCGTCAGCACCTCCGAACACTATATACACTGGGCAAGCCTCAGCGAGGTCTCGTATTACATAAACGGCTTTGTTGCCAGGACGGCAGCAAAGTATCCGGGGTTTTAAGCCGCGGTTTTCAAAACGGCCTCCCCCCCCCATTCGCACAGGGCGTTAATCAAAGTCACCGAAAGCCCCGCGGCTTTACATCAAAAAGCCGCGGGGCCGCTTTATATGTTTTTCTTCAAATCCGTCTGTAACTTTTCTTCCGCTCCCGGCACAAACTAAAAAAAGATGGAAGCGGATTCTTCGCCTTTGCGGTCTTTGCCGCAGAGTGCAAAATTGTTTCTGTTTGTCAGGTTCGCGCCGCTCCCCTCTGCCCCCGCTTTTTTTCACCGGGGGATAACAACAATGACAAGGAGCAATCAACGGATATGAAGATTATCGGAAGCGGCAGTGCTCTCCCCCGCCAGGTTGTGACAAACGAGATGCTGACCCAAATTCTTGACACGAGCGACGAATGGATCGTGTCCCACACAGGTATAAGAGAGAGGCACATCATAAAAGACGAGCGGCTTTCCGACCTTGCGGCTCAGGCGGCTCAGGCGGCACTCGAGGACGCAAAGCTCACGGTCGGAGACCTCGACCTTGTCATGTGCACGAACGTAATTTCCGACTGCATAACCCCCGGACCGGCGTGCTTCGTTGCCGGAGCTCTCGGCTTCGACGGACTCACCCTTGACGTGAACGGCGCGTGCACCGGATTTATCCAGGCGCTCGATATCGCCGACACGTATTTCAGGGCAAATAAAGCCCGGCGAATTCTTGTGGTTGCGGCGGAAAAACCGACCCACCTTGCCGACTGGAGCGACCGCTCCCTGTGCGTTCTCTTCGGCGACGGAGCCGGCGCCGTCGTGCTTGAGAAAGGCGAAGAAAGCGGCCTTCTCGCCGCCCATTTCGGAGCGCAGTTCAGCGACGAGTTTCTCATCATGCCCTCGAAACGAAGCAACTGCCCCTACACCGACGACCCCTACCGGGAAGGATATATGTACATGAACGGCCAGGAAGTATACCGCTTCGCCGTCAGTTCCTGCATAAGCGACCTGCAGACGGTTTCACAAAAATCCGGGATCCCGCTGGAGAGCATCGACTGGTTTTTGCTCCACCAGGCCAACCAGAGGATCCTGAACGCCGCGCGGGTCCGGCTGAAGCTTCCGGAAGAGCGTTTTCCCGGAAACATCGAAAGACTCGGAAACACTTCTTCGGCCTGCATCCCGCTGCTTATCGATGAGATGCGCCGCGACGGAAGACTACGTCCCGGACAGCTTGTCGCCATGTCCGCTTTTGGCGCAGGCCTGTCCCATGGAGCGGCAATCCTTAAAACCTAACCTCCCAATCCAAATAGGGCACCCGCCGCGGCGGGTGCCCTATTTGGATATTTAAAGATCCTGACGGTCTGCAAAAGTGACGTCGTTTTCCAAATTGTCCCTGGCAAGATCCGTGTCGATCGCTCCGTAAACTTCCCTGTTGACCTCTTTTTCGCGGGGGGATTTTGAGCGCATTTCACAGTCTTTCGCCTTTATGAGCCGTGCCTTTGCCTTTTCCGCTCCGGCTCTGCCCCGGATTTTCGCTTCCCCGGAAGCTTCGTTTTCCATCCGGCCGTTCCGGCTCTCCATGCGGGAGTTTTCCTGTTTTTTCACGTTTATCACCTCGGATTAAGTTTTCCTCCGGGCGCGATGAAATATTCCGTTTTTTCTCCGCTCTCCAAAAAACAGCAGTTCCCGCCGGGAAAATCTTCCGTTTTCCCGGCGGGAAGCTTTTAATATGTATTTTTCCGGGTCATTCACCGTCGGCGCTCGAAAAAAAGTCCGACTCGATATAGTCCGCATTCTTTGCAAGACAAGCCTCCAGAGCCTCGCGGGTGTTGGCTGTCCAGAGCGCGACTTTAAGCCCCTTTTCATGGAATCTTTCAACAAGTTCGTCGGTGATGCGTTCATAGTGCATGTCGATGTCGAAGCCGTACTCAAGACACCGCTCGACGTCGCCGTTGTACTCTCCGCAGGTCAGCATTATCTGAAGCCCGGGAAACGCGGCATGGGCACGGACAAGATTGTCAAAGTCAAAGGACTGAAGCGAACACATTCCGAGGTCATAGACATCGGAGGCCATTTGAAACGCCTCGTTTATCTTTTCATCCGTAAACGCGCCTTTGAACTCAATAAAACAGACCATGTTTCCGTCGCGGCATATCTCAAGATACCGCCTGAAGGTACAGACATGGAGCTCCGTGTCTGTAAACCTGTTAAGAATCGGTTTTTTCGAAAGCTCATCATAGGTCGAAGTTCCCACATCAAGCTCCGTTCCGTCGGCGTATTTCACAGTGTCGTCATGGTTGACGACAAGAACTCCGTCCGCCGTGACTCGGACGTCCGTCTCGATCCCGTCGGAACCGTGTCTCACTGCCTGAAGAAACGCCTCGTCCGTGTTCATCTGATATCTTCCGCTGTAACCCCTGTGCGCAATAAAGCATACGCCCATGCCAAACCACCCCTTTTTTTCAGTTTTGTATGCGGCGGAGCAAAGCCCTTTTCCGCACAAAAAGTTCAATTTCCGTCAAGTTAAAAAGCAAATCCGCGCACGGCGCCTTCCGCGGCTCATACGCCGCCGTTTTTATTTTTAATATGGCTGCGGTACGCCGCAAGCGTCAGAAGCACTCCGCACAAAACGGCGGCTCCCCACGCAGAATTGCTTATTATGCTGTTTTTGACCTTTGCCTTGCGAAGTCTTTGAGCCACGTTTTCAAAAGAAAGCTCGACTTCCGGCTTCATCACCAGAGAAGCGCCCCTTCTGCCCGAAGATCTGCCGTATCCGGACTTCATCTCCTGATAGAAAGCCCGGCAGTCCCGGCATTTTCTGAGATGATTTTTGACTTCGAGTCTTGTCTCTTCGCTCAAAGCGCCGTCCTGGTAGAGAACGAAAACATCTTGTACAACATTACAGCTTGTCTTCATTTCAGCTTCTCCTTCAGCATATTTTTTGCACGGTAATAAATCACCTTTGCGGAATTTTCCGTAATACCGATGGTCTGGCCGATCTCGGCAAACGTCATGTCCGCGTATATTCTGAGCATGACCACGTCCCTGTATTTTTCCGGAAGCTTCCTTGTGAGCTCCCGCACTCGCTGGGTGACAAGATCGCGCATGACTTTGTCTTCCATGCTCTCCCCGCCCTCGCAGTATGTATCGACGATCTCCGTGATGTCGATCTGATCAAGGCCGCGCTTTTTGTTTTTAAGATACGCGTAATAGGTCCGCTTTGCAATCGCGATAAGCCATGTAAACACCGTGCTGTCTCCGCGGAATTTGTCGAAGCTCTTCAGAGCTCTGAAAAAAGTCTCCTGCGTCAGCTCCTCGGCCTCTGATTTGTCTCCGCACAGTTTGTAGAGAAAACTGTATACCGGAGCTGAATTTTCCCTGTAAATCTGTTCAAAAACCTCCAAAGGCCGCACTCCTTTCACAACGCATCCCCTCAAGGCCGCACAGCGTGCCGGCCGCGCAGGATAAAGTATACCCTTTTATTTCGTTCCTGTAAACAGAAAAAAGTTACAGAGAAAAAAATATTTTTTTGTCTGTAACTTTTCTCCGGCGCCCGGCTACAAAAAGAGTAAAGGCGCCGCGGAAAACAACGAAAAGCGCGGGCAAAAAAACAGTGTAAAAAAAGGAGCACATAAAATGGAACTCGAAAAGATCAAGGAAATCATGGCCGACAGCGTTAACTTCGACGTAGAAACCATTACCGAAGAGACAAGATTTGACAGCATGGGTCTCGACTCCCTCGACATCGTCGACCTTCTCATGCGCGTTGACGAAGCCTTCGGAACCCAGACCGAGCCCAGTTCCTCCCTTGTCACCGTCGGCGACCTCATTGCCCACATAAAGGAGCAGACAAACGCATGAGCGAAAACCCCATCTGCCGCCTGGTCGGAATTGAAAAGCCGATTTTCCAGGGAGGAATGGCGTGGATATCCGACGCAAAACTTGCGGCGGCAGTTTCAAATGCCGGTGGACTCGGCATCATCTCCGCAATGAACGCCGATGAAACCTATGTCGCCGGCCAGATCGATCTCGTCCGGACTCTTACCGACAAGCCCTTCGGGGTCAACGTGATGCTTCAAAGCCCCCATGCCGAGGGCGTTGCACACATTCTTGCCGAGAAAAAAGTCCCCGTTATCACCACTGGCGCCGGAAATCCCGCAAAATTCATGCCGCTCTGGCTCGAAGCCGGGATCCGCGTCATCCCCGTCGTCGCCTCAGTCGCCATGGCAAAGATGGCCGCCCGTTCCGGGGCCTGCGCCGTTGTCGCCGAGGGTCAGGAATCCGGCGGACATATCGGAGAGCTCACGACCATGGCGCTCGTTCCCCAGGTCTGCGACGCGGTCGACATTCCGGTCATTGCCGCCGGAGGCATTGCAGACGGCCGCGGAATGGCCGCGGCTTTCATGCTTGGCGCAAAGGGCGTCCAGATGGGAACCGCGTTCCTCGTTGCGAACGAGTGCGGCGTCCACGAAAACTACAAGCAGATGGTCCTCCAGGCCGGAGACATCTCCACGGTCGTCACAGGACGCCGTTTCCAGGCCAGCAGCTGCCGCTGCATCAAAAACGCGTTTACCCGCGACTTTTTGCGCATAGAATACGAACCCGCCACCACGGCGGAAGACGTGGGAAACCTCGGCGTCGGCGCGCTTCGCCGCGCTGCGGTGGAGGGAGACACCAAAACCGGGTGCTTCCTCGCCGGACAGATCTCCGGCCTTGTCCGCCAGGCAAAATCCGTCAGCCAAATCATCGACGAAGTATACGGCGGCTGCCTCAGCCTTCTGAAAGGAGCTTCCCAATGTCTGTGACAGCATTCATTTTCTCCGGTCAGGGCGCCCAGCACTCCGGCATGGGACTGAACTTCGCAAAAAGCGACAGCGTGATTTCCGGGATCTTTGACCGCGCCGAAGCAGCGCGCCCCGGAACCCTTGCCCAGCTTTCCGCAGAGGATCCGGAAATTCTGAAACAAACCGAAAACACACAGCCCTGCCTCTATCTTGCGGATCTTGCCGCCGCTCTTTACATGAAAAAGCTCGGCGTTTCCCCCGCCTGCGCCGCAGGGTTCAGCCTCGGCGAAATACCCGCGCTGGCTTTTGCCGGAGCGTTCTCCTTTGACGAGGGCTTCCGCATCGTCACCGAACGCGGAAGGCTCATGGGCCGCGAGGCAAAAAAGCACGACGCGGGAATGGCCGCCGTTGTGAAGCTCTCCAACGAGACCGTCGAAGAGATCTGCGCCAGACACAAGCTCTACCCCGTGAACTACAACTCTCCCGGACAGCTGGTCGTCTCCGGCGAAAAAGCCGATCTTGCCGCCGCAAACGAGGATTTCCGCGCGGCCGGCGGAAGGGTCATGCCGCTCAACGTCAGCGGAGCTTTTCACTCGCCCTTTATGAGCGCAGCCGCCGCAGACTTCAGCGAATTTCTGAAATCGGCGGAGACGGTTCTCCCCGAAATTCCGGTCTATGCAAATCTGACGGCCCGTCCCTATGACGCAGCTCCCGCGCTTTCGCTTGCGGCCCAGATCGACCACCCGGTGCGCTGGGAGGAAACGGTGCGCAGCATGGCCGAAAAAGGAGTCGACACCTTTATCGAAACCGGCGTCGGGACGGTGCTTTCCAAGCTCGTGGCGAAAATCGTTCCCGGAGCAAGGGTCTTCCCGGTCGAAACTCCGGAACAGGCCGAGGCCGCCGCAAAGGAGGTCCTCGCATGCTGAACGGTAAAGTCGCCGTCGTGACCGGAGGCTCCCGCGGAATCGGCAGAGCCCTCTGTATTTCATTTGCAAAAGCCGGAGCCGACGTGGCCTTCCTCTGCCGCCGGGACTCCGAAGAAGCTGCGGCGACCCGGGAAGAAGCCGGCGCTGCGGGCGTCAGATGCGAAAAATACATCTGCGACGTATCGGACTTTGACGAAGTCAAAGCGGCTTTTGAAAAAATCATTGCAGAGTTCGGCACTGTCGACATTCTTGTCAACAACGCCGGAGTGACCTGCGACAAGCTGCTCCTCTCCATGAAGCCCGAAGAGTTTGACCGCGTTGTCAAAACAAATCTCTATGGCACGTTCAACACCATAAAGCAGGTCTATCCGATCTTCTGCCGGAAAAGAAGCGGCCGCATTATCAACATCAGCTCCGTCTCCGGCATCATCGGAAACGCAGGACAGGCAAACTACTCCGCCTCGAAAGCCGGCGTGATCGCCCTTACAAAGAGCATTGCCAAAGAACTCGGACCGAGAAACATCACCTGCAACGCTATCGCCCCCGGTTTTGTCGAAACTGACATGACCGCCGCATTCGCAGCTTCGGACGAGATCCTGAAAAGTATTCCCATCCGCCGCTTTGCCCGCCCCGAAGAGATCGCCTCGCTGGCCGTATACCTCGCAGGGGACGACGCCGCCTGCATCACCGGCTCGGTCTTCACCGCCGACGGCGGACTCACCTGCCGCTGAACAAATCTTTCCCTTTCAAGAAAGGAAATTCACCCCATGAACAGAGTTGCTATCACCGGCATCGGCGCGATCACGCCGCTGGGAAACGATAAGGACACCTTCTGGAACGCTCTTAAAAACGGCGAATGCGGCATCGGCCCCATCACCAAATTCGATCCGGCCGAATCCCGCTGCCATGTCGCCGCCGAGGTCAAAAACTTTGACGCAAAGACCATGCTTGACAAATCCACCGCCTACCGCACCGATCCTTTCGTCCAATACGCAATGTGCGCCTCCGACGAGGCAATGCGCGACAGCGGACTTGCCGGAAACGTTGACCCGGATCGCTTCGGCGTCTATATGGGTTCCGGAGTCGGCGGCATCCAGACTCTCTGTGAAAACGACCGCGCGCTTGAAACAAAGGGCGCCAGATTTGTAAACGCACTCTTCGTTCCGAAAATGATAATCAACATTGCCGCAGGACAGCTGGCAATACGCCACGGAGCCCACGGAAACACCCTCTGCCTCTCCACCGCCTGCGCCACAGGCAGCACCGCCATCGGCGAGGCTTACCGCGCCATAAAGGACGGATATCTCACCGCCGCCATCGCCGGAGGCAGCGAAGCCGCCATAAACCCGCTGACGACCGCCGGATTTATCAACTGCACCGCGCTTACACAGGAAGCGGATCCGAACTGCGCCTGCGTCCCCTTCGACAGCCGCCGCGCCGGCTTCGTGCTCGGCGAAGGCTCCGCGGTTCTCATCCTTGAGGAATATGAGCACGCCGTCAGCCGCGGCGCAAGGATCTATGCCGAGATCGTCGGCTACGGCGCCACCTGCGACGCATACCATGTCACAAGCCCCAGCCCCGACGGCGTGCAGATCGCCCGCGCCATCCTCGAGTCCCTCTCCGGCGTCGAGTACAGCTGTGAAAAGATGTATGTCAACGCCCACGGCACCGGCACACAGCTCAACGATCTCACCGAAACCTCCGCGCTCAAGAAGGCCTTCGGTGAAGACGCGAAAAAGCTCCGTATAAGCTCCACAAAGTCGATGACCGGACATATGCTCGGTGCGGCAGGCGCGGCAGAGGCCATCGCCGCAGTCATGGCTCTTAAGGAAGGCGTCATCCCGCCGACGGTCCATCTTGAGTGTCCGGATCCCCAGTGCGACCTGGACTACACCCCCAACAAAGCCGTCAAGGCCGATCCGACCGTCGCCATTTCCACTTCCCTCGGCTTCGGCGGACACAACGCCTGCCTTGCGTTTAAGAAGGTGAGCGAATGAACCGTGCCGAGCTTGAAAAAGTGCTTCCGCACAGGGATACGATGCTGCTTTTGGACAGCGCCGAAATCGGTCCCGACGGCGCGGCATACGCCAAGCGCCTGATCCGCGGCGACGAATTCTTCCTTGACGGGCATTTTCCCGGAGATCCGATCGTCCCCGGAGTCATACTCTGTGAAATACTGGCTCAATCCGCCTGCGTGCTCCTCCGCGAAAGCGCCGCAGGCTCCACCGCCCTTCTCACCGGTTTGGACAGAGTAAAGTTCAAAAACCCCGTCCGCCCCGGCGACACCGTTGAGACCCGCTGCGTTCTGACCGCGCATAAAGGAGTTTTCTACCGCGCAGAAGGCGAAGTACACGCAAGGGGCAGGCTTTGCGTCAGCGCACAGTTCTCTTTCGCGGTAATCGACAAACAAAACGAGGACAAGTGACAATGTTTCTTTCTTCTCTTTTCTCCCGCGGCGCAAAAAACGCGCCGGAGCAAAAGCGCACCTGCAGCTTCTGCAAGGCTGAGCTTTCTGCAAGCACGCTTTCCGGCAACCTGTACATTTGCCCAGAATGCGGAAAATACCTCCAGATAACCCCCCGGGAAAGGATCGCCCTCGTGACCGATAAAGGCAGCTTTTCGGAGCTGGCCCGCGGGCTTAAAAGCGTGAACTTTCTGGACTTTCCCGGCTATTCCGAAAAGCTCGAAAAAGCCGAAAAAACCACGGGCGAAGACAACGCGGTTCTCTGCGGCGCCGCAAAGATTGAAGGGATGCCCTGCGCCGTATTCGTCATGGATTCACGCTTTATAATGGCCAGCATGGGCTCCGTCGTCGGCGAAAAGATAACGCGCACCTTTGAGTACGCAGAGAAGAAACACCTCCCCGTCATCGGTTTCGCCGCTTCCGGCGGCGCAAGAATGCAGGAGGGCATCCTGAGCCTCATGCAGATGGCAAAGGTCTCCGCCGCAGTCGGAAAACACTCCTCCTCCGGAAACCTGTATATCTCTGTTCTGACGAACCCCACCACCGGCGGCGTCACGGCGTCCTTCGCAATGCAGGGAGACATAATCCTTGCCGAGCCCGGCGCCACGGTCGGTTTCGCCGGAAGGCGGGTTGTGGAACAGACCACAAAGACAACTCTTCCTTCAAATTTCCAAAGCGCTGAGTTCGTCTGCGAACACGGCTTCATCGACAAGATCGTCCCCCGGAACGAACAGCGCAGCATCCTTGCAACTCTTCTGAGACAGCATTCCATCAGATTTACTGGAGAAGCCATATGATGACCGCATATGAAAAACTCAAGGCAGTCCGTTCGAGCAGCCGTCCCACAGCCGCAGACTATATCTCAAGGCTCTTTACCGACCGCGTCGAGCTTTCCGGCGACCGCCGCTACGGAAACGATACCGCCATCACCGCTGGGATCGGTTTTCTTGACAAAGCACCCGTCACATACATCGCCATAGAAAAGGGCAAGGACATCAACAGCCGTATGCGCAACCACTTCGGCTGCCCCCAGCCCGAGGGCTACCGGAAGGCGCTCCGCCTTATGAAGGAGGCGGAAAAGTTCAACCGCCCCGTCGTCTGCATTGTCGACACCCTCGGAGCCTACTGCGGAGCCGAAGCCGAAGAGCGCGGTCAGGGGCAGGCAATCGCCGAGAACATTCTTGAGCTCACCCGCCTGCGTACCCCCACGCTCAGCATCGTCATCGGCGAAGGCGGAAGCGGCGGAGCTCTCGCCCTGTGCACCACCGACCGCGTGTATATGCTTGAAAACGCCTGCTATTCCGTCATCTCCCCCGAAGGCTGCGCCAGCATCCTCTGGAAGGACGCCTCCCGCGTTTCCGATGCCGCGGACGCGCTCCGCATCACCGCTCAGGACATGTACAAATTCGGCGTCGCCGAAAAAGTCTTCAGCGAAACCTTTGCGGATTTTGATTCAATGTGCCGCGACATCGGCCGGCGTATGTCATCCGATATAAAAGCTCTTCGCAGTCTCAGCCGTGAAAAGCTTTTAACAGAACGCTATAACCGGTTCAGGAAATTCGGCATCTACGAAGAAGACGGCGTGACCTGCGGAACCGCCCTATAACAAAGCTTACATCTCACATTCGATATAAAAAAACACCCGGTCCGTACTCCCCCCACCTTCACGGACCGGGTGTTTTTTAATTTTCACTCTTCCGGAAATTCAGCGTACTTCGTATCCGTTCTTTATGAGGTCCTCACGGAAAAAGTCAAAATCGTGTTCTCCCTCATCGGAAAGATAGCGTCCCACCGGATCACGGCGCATTTCGATCTTTGCAAGGGGAATTCCGAGGAATTTTTCAAGCCGCGCAAGCGTTTCGTCCTGTTTGAAAACCATGTCCTCAAAACGAACGGAAACGGCTTTTGCGGGCATGGGCGTCGCCTCGGTAAGCTCCCGCTGATATTTCCAGCTTATCGCCCTGTTGCGGCGTATATTGTCTGTCTTGTCGTATTCAATTCCAAAGTCATTGAGATCATCCGTCATGTGTCCCGAAAGAATCCCGTCCCTCGGATCGCGGATCCAGTGTATATAGTAAGCGTCCGGAAAAAGCTTTAATATCCAGGGGTATACAAGCGTTGTCTCCGGTATTTTCCAGCCCTTTATGGGCGCATCGCTGTCAAGAACACTGTGCAGATAGTCGGCAATGAGCGCTCGGAATCTCGGCGTCGGGTCCATCTCAAGCACTCTTGAAAAATCCCATTTCATTCCACCGGAATAGCTCACATATTTTGCAAATTCTCGGCAGGCCTCATACATGCTCTCCGGAGGCACAAGATCTCCCGAACCGTTCAGCGGTTCTCCCATCCAGACTCCGCTCTTTGAAAGCGTGTGCGACATGGCGCGCGTTCCGGAATGGCCGCGGCCGATAACTGTAATAAGCATTTCCATAACCTCAAAATCTCAGACAGTAATATGTTTGACTGGGACAGTATACCATATCTTCCGCCGCTCCGCAAGCACAATGTGCCGTAAAAAAACACGAAAAAACACCGTCCTTCCCGCACATCAATGTGCGTTTCGTGTAGAAAGACGGCGTTTTTTATGCAGATTTAAAGCGTATATGCTCTGACTTTCAGACGGTAGGTCTTCTTCTCATATGCACCGAGCACGGGGAGCGTTCCGTTCTCTCTCTCTGCGGCGCGGCCCATGATATACATATTCGCCGGCTCGATACCGAGCGCATAGTCGCCCGCGCGCATGGATTTCCACTGGCAGAGGTTCGGAAGGTTCTCCGCCTCGTACGATATCTCGGCGCCGATGCCAAGGGCCGGGTTTTCTGCCGTCACATGGCACATGCCTTCTGCGTCCGGGACCATCTTTCTGAAGAACACGTGCTCAAAGAAGTCGTGCTCGGGATGTATCATCTTTTCCGATTCGGCAAGACCGGCCGCTGCCTGGGGCGTTCTGGGCTGGCATTCGTTGGCGCCGAAGTTCACCCTGAGCGCCTCGCTTAAAAACGGAAATCCGAAATTGAAGTGGTAGAGGAGACAAAACTCCTCCGGAATGCCGGAGAGGTTCTCAAGCGTATCGCAGATCTCCAGCTCGTCCGATCCGAGACGGGTTGTGATTCTTCTTGTAAGCATGAGGTTCTGCCTGAACAGTCCGCTCTCGCGCATGGTTCCGCTGGCCTCAAGGAGATATTCGTCACCTTCCCAGTAAGCTCTGGCACAGAGGTTCTCCGCAGGGGTGATCCCGATATTTCCGTGGCACTGGTGAAATGTTCCGTCGGCCTCGGTGCTCTCCGGTCCGGCGTTCAGAAGACCCGACGTGAAAAGCATTCCTCCGGACACGGACGATGAAAAGTTTCCGGGGATGGGCTGCCCCCATACGTTTCCGGTGAGTCCGTTTTTCGACTGCTGAGAAAGCGTCACTCCGCGGTATCTCAGCGAACGGATGTCGAGGCATTTGTCCGGAGTCACGGTGAACTCAAATCCCGAGCCCGTGCGGAATATCAGGGCTTTTGTGCCCTTCGCTTTTCCGTCGGCATACTCGACCGGCGTGACGCCAGCAAAATTGGACGGATTTCCCGAATACATCAGAAATTCGTTTCTGGTATATTCTCTTCCAAAAAGTTTTGCCATTTTATCCTCCGAATGTGCTTTTGAATTTAGAGTCTCTTCTCCAGCTCGGCGCGGCGCTCTTCGTATCCGGGCTTGCCGATAAGGGCGTACATATTGACTTTATATGCCTCGACGCCCGGCTGGTTGAAGGGGTTGACGTCCAGAAGGTATCCGGAAAGTCCGCACGAAAACTCGAAGAAGTAAACAAGCTCGCCGAAGCTTCGGGCGCAGGGTCTGTCCACGGAAACGCCGATGTTCGGAACTCCGCCGTCAACATGGGCAAGACGGGTTCCCGCCGCAGCCATGCTGTTGACCTCGTCAAGAGTGTGTCCCGCAAGGAAGTTCAGACCGTCAAGGTTGTCCCCGGAGAAGGGAACGGTGACGTCCGCGCCGGAAGAGCCAAAGCTCACGACCGTCTCGAAGATGTTTCTCATGCCCTGCTGAATGTACTGACCCATGGAGTGCAGGTCCGCGGTCAGGTCGACGCTTGCCGGGAAGATGCCCTTGCCGTCCTTGCCTTCGCTCTCGCCGTAAAGCTGCTTCCACCACTCTGCGGTGTAGCGGTATCTCGGCTCATAGGCCGCGTTGATCTCGGTGGTGTATCCCGCGCGGTAAAGGGCGTTTCTCGCCGCGGCATAGCGCCAGCAGGGGTTCTCCGGGCTCTTTGCTCCGGCCGTCTCTGCCATCTCCCTGGCGCCTTCGAGCATCTCGTCCACATCGATCCCGGCGCAGGCAATGGGCAGCAGTCCCACGGGAGTAAGCACGGAAAAACGTCCGCCGACGTCGTCCGGAATGACGAAGCTCTCATAGCCCAGCGTGTTCGCAAGGGTCTTGAGCGCTCCGCGGGCGCGGTCGGTCGTCGCATAGATGCGCTTTGCCGCCTCGGCTGCGCCGTATTTTTCTTCCAGCAGCCCTCTGAAAATGCGGAACGCCACGGCGGGCTCAGTGGTCGTGCCGGACTTCGAAATGACGTTTATGGACCAGTCGCACCCGTCAAGCATGGCGGTAATCTCTGCGGTCTGGGCGGCGGACAGGGAGTTGCCCGCAAATATGATCTTCGGGGAATCCTTTGCAACAAGGTTGTAGTTCGGGCTTACGCAGTATTCGATGGCCGCGCGCGCTCCGAGATAGCTTCCGCCGATGCCGATGACGAGAAGAACGTCGCTGTCGCTTCTGATCTTTTTTGCCGCGGCCTTTATGCGGCTGAGTTCGCCGGGGTCGACCTCAAAAGGAAGTCTGACCCATCCGAGAAAGTCGTTTCCCGCTCCGGTACCGTTGACAAGAGTGTCGTGGGCTGCGGGGAGCTCTTCCATGACCTCTCCGACTTTCGCAAAGTTTTCTGCATTCCTGATATCAACACTGAGTGACAATTTGTTATATCTCCTTTTGCTTTACAGCATTTATTTTTTTCTTCAGATGCCCGCCTTTTGGGCAGCGGCTTTCATGATCTCCAGAGTACGCGCAAGTTCCGTCTCGGGGTCCTTGAGATTTCCTTCAAAGCTCAGTCTTCCGGTGTATCCGATATCTGCAAGCCCGGCAAAAAATCCGTCGTAGGAAACCTCGTCGTTCTCAGTCAGGCTGACGCGGCCTATCGGGTTGGCAATGTGCGTATGCTGCATAACTCCGCGGCAGGCGGCCACCTCTCCGCGGCCCTCACCTCCGAGCCACAGGTGGTAGAAGTCCGAAAGAATGCGGAATCTGGGTCTGTCCACGTCCCTCACAAGGTCAAGGGACTCCATCTGAAGGTTCAGAATGTTCGTCTCCTTGACGTTCAGCGGTTCAAGCGCGATCCAAAGCCCGTGCTCCCCGGCCTTTTCGTCGAGGATCCGTCCGGTCTTCACAAGCTGATGCCATGCCTTCGCCCGGTCAAATCCGTCCGGCACGCGTCTTGCCCCGCCGCTTCCGAAAACGACGGACTCAACGCCCAGCCGTTCAAGCCTGGCAAAAGCTCCGTCAAGGTATGACGCGATCTTTTTCTCGTCGTAATCCGGCCCGGTCACTTTAATGCTTCCCGGGAACAGAACGCAGCAGGCCTCGCATTTTATGGGCGAGGCGTCCAGCTTTTCGGCCAGAGCGTCAAACTCTCCGTCGGACATCGCGGCGATGTCCGTAACGTGCCCCTCGATATAGTCGTAACCGAGAGAGGCGATCATTTCCGTTTTGTCAAATCCGCAGCATACTCCAAATTTCATAGTTCATCCCCTGAATCTGTTAATGTTCTGATTTATTGTTCTGATTTTATCACACAGGCGGACGCATTTCAATATCGGCAGAAAATTTTTCCCGTGCCTCACTGAAACGGCCGGTCCACATTTATGACCGCAAAGTATTTCGGATCGATGCCGTGTATCGCAAGGCTGAGAGTTTCCTTGACCTCTTCCTCGCTCATTTTTGTTTCAAACGGCACGACCACGTCAAAAATGATGTTTGTACGCTGGATTCCGCGCACCATTCTGAAATCGTGAATAGTAAATTTCCCGTCCCACGAGGCGACGATCCCCCGAACGGCGTCCTTTATCCGTTCAAGCTCAATGTCGTTGGTGGCAATGGGGTCCATATGTATGACCGCATGACAGCCGAGTCTGTCTCCAAGCTCGCGCTCGACTCTGTCCACAAGCTCGTGGGCGTCGTTCATGCACGCGTCCTCCGGCACCTCCGCATGGAGGGAGATCATGACCCTCCCCGGACCGTAATCGTGGACGACAAGGTCGTGTATGCCGACGATCCCCTCGTACGAAAGGACGATCTCCTGGGCTTTTTTGACAAAGTCCGGGTCCGGCGCGCTTCCGAGAAGCGGCTGTATCGTCTCTTTCGCAGCCTTGAGGCCGGACCAGAGAATGAACAGCGCGACCGCCGCGCCGACGTATCCGTCGGCGTTGAAGCCGGTGAATTTCAGGACAAAGAGAGAAACGATCGTCGCCCCGGTGGAAATGCAGTCGTTGAGCGAATCCATAGCCGCAGCGGTCAGGGTCGACGAGCCGATCCTTTTCCCGATGCGCCTGTTGTACGCAAACATATAGAGCTTCACCGCCACGGAAGCCAGAAGTATCCCGACGGTCAGCCAGCCAAACTCCACCTCTTCGGGAGAGATGATCTTCATCACAGATGATTTTGCAAGCTCAAAACCCATCATCATGATTATGAACGCGATCACCAGCCCGGAGATGTATTCCGTCCTTCCGTGGCCGAACGGGTGCCGGCGGTCGGGTTTTTTCGCGGCAAGCCTGAACCCCGCAAGGCTGATTATCGACGAGCCCGCGTCGGAAAGGTTGTTCATGGCGTCCGCCGTCACGGCAATTGAACCGCTCAAAATCCCGGCAAAGGCTTTTGAAACGCAAAGCAGCAGGTTCAAAACGATCCCCGCCGTTCCGCAAAGCGTTCCCCAAACCTCCCGCGAATCTTTCCTGCTTTTTTTGATTATCTTTTTGCCGATCAGGCTTATCATCTTTCATGTCCCTCGCAGACTGATTTTTATTTCATTATTATACCACATATTGCTTCTTTTTGCAATATTTCCCCCCGGCGCTATATGCCGAGAAGCGCCCTTGCGATGCCGAAATATACGAGCAGCGAAACGGCGTCGACAATCGTCGTTATAAACGGACTTGCCATGACCGCCGGGTCGAATCCGAGCTTTTTTGCAATCATCGGCAGAGTGCAGCCGATGATCTTTGCACAGAGCACCGTAAAGCAGAGGGTAACGCAGACCACAGCGGCGATCAGCACCGTAACATCCGCGTGCATGAGCAGCCGGTCGACGAGAAGGATCTTCACAAAAGTCGCCGCCGCCAGGGTCACGCCGCAGAGGATCGAAACCTGAAACTCCTTCCAAACCACCCGCGGAAGGTCGCGGAAAGAAATCTCGCCCAGGGAGATGCCGCGGATGACCGTGACGGAGGCCTGGCTTCCGGAGTTTCCGCCCGTGTCCATAAGCATCGGAATGAAGGACGTCAGCACCACCTGCGCCGCAAGAGCGTTTTCAAAACCCGCAATTATCATTCCCGTAAACGTCGCCGAAACCATCAGAAGCAAAAGCCACGGTATCCTCGAACGCCAGATACGCATTGCCGAAGTCCGGAGATAAGGCTTGTCGGAAGGCGTGATGGCCGCCATCTTCGCGAAGTCCTCTTCCGTCTCTTCCTGAATGACCTCCATGGCGTCGTCGACGGTTATTATGCCCACAAGCCGGTGTTCCGCATCCACCACGGGAAGCGCAATGAAGCCGTATCTCCCGAAAAGCGCCGCGGCAGCCTCTCTGTCGTCTCCGGTGAAGACGGAAACCACGTGCTCGGTCATCGCCTCCCCGACTTTCATGTTCTTCTGCATCAGCAAAAGCTCGCGGACGGATATCACGCCCACAAGGCGTCTGTTCTCAGCCACATAGCAGGTATATACCGTTTCGCTGTCCACCGCGTCGCTTCTGATCTGCTCAATGGCCTCGTCAGCCGTCATATCCCTCTTCAGCGTCACGTACTCCGTCGTCATTATGCTCCCGGCGCTGTTTTCCGGGTACTGCAGAAGCTCGTTGAGAACATTCCTCGTCTCTGCCGGGGTGTTCGCCAAAAGCCGGCGCACCACATTGGCCGGCATCTCCTCCAGCAGGTCCGCCGCATCGTCGGTGTAAAGCTCCTCGATAACCGCCCGGATCTCACGGTCGGAGAAGGTCGCGATCAGGTGTTCCTTCGCCTCGGGCTCCATCTCCACAAAAACGTCGGAAGCAAGTTCCTTGGGAAGTAATCGGTAAGCGACAGTGTACTCCTCCCGGCTGATCTCGTTCAGAGCTTCCGCAATATCGGCGGCCTCGGCGTTGCCCAAAAGCTTTTTCAGTTCAAAAAAGCTCTTTCGTTCGATCAGCTCCTCGATATGTTCTCTGAATTCCCTGATGTCTTCCATCTTTGCTTACCGTCCTTTCCTCAGTTTTTTGCCGGATGCAACAAAAAACGCTCTTCCCGCCCAAACGAAAGCGGGAAGAGCGCAGCACAAAACATTCCTCTCACAAATCACACGCCGCAAAACGCAAAAGACGCATGGCAACCGTTCAGGCTTTAGCTTTGCGGGGCGCGGCGCTTCATTAGTGCCATGTAACTGCATTATGCTTCACCTTGGTTTCGATAAAGCCTGTTGACCGATGCAGCGCTGTCTCCATCGCTGCACGGCAGCAATCCGTATCCCCGTAATAGCCTCACTTACCGGAGTATTTCCTGTTGTCCCCAATATAATATCACTTTGCGCACCATATGTCAACAAAAAGCGGTTTTATAATTCAAAAAAAGCGTCTGAATGAACTCGCTGTTTTGCGGAAACAATAACCGCAGCAGGACAATCAATCGGGGAGTGATCGAAAAAATGCAGTACAATAAAGTCGTCATATGCGGAGTAAACACCTCAAATTTAAAGGTTCTGAAAAACGAAGAAATTGACCGTCTTCTCCGTCTTTCGAAAAACGGCAGCCGCCGCGCCAGGGAGGAGCTTATCTCCGGAAATCTCCGCCTGGTGCTTTCGGTCATCGCCCGTTTTTCAAACCGCGGCGAACAGCCGGACGATCTCTTCCAGGTGGGCTGCATCGGACTCATCAAAGCCATCGACAACTTTGACACAAGCCTCGACGTCAGGTTTTCGACCTACGCCGTGCCGATGATAATCGGAGAGCTCCGGCGCTTTCTCCGCGACAACAGCGCCATCCGCGTCAGCCGTTCTCTCCGCGACACGGCCTACAAGACCATGCAGATGCGCGAAAAGCTCATCTCCGAAACCCAGCGCGAGCCGGACGTTGACGAGATCGCCCGGGCAATGGACATGAAGCGCGAGGACGTCGTCATGGCTCTCGACGCCATAAGCGAGCCCATTTCCCTCTATGAGCCCATCTATTCCGACGGCAGCGACCAGCTCTGCGTCATGGATCAGGTGTACGACACCGAAAACAACGACGAAAACTGGCTCGAACACATCGCCCTCAGCCAGGCCATCGAACGGCTCGGCGAACGCGAACAGAAAATCCTTGAAATGCGGTTTCAGCAGGGAAAGACCCAGACGGAAGTCTCATCCGCCATCGGCATAAGTCAGGCTCAGGTGTCCCGTCTGGAAAAAAACGCTCTGAAAAAGATAAGAAAAACCATCGTCGCATCGTAAAAAAAAAATCCGTCCCCCGGAAAGGCTCCCGGGGGACATTTCCTTTGAAAAGAGCTTTGACGGAAAAACTCCGTTTTCGCCGCCGTTTACCCCCAAAAAAGCGCCCTTCTCTTTCCGTCCCGCAGGGACGCTTTTTTCAAAAAGCCGGCAGAAATATTGCATTTCGCCGGCATTTTGGTATAATTAGAGCGCCAGGTTTTTCGGAAGGAGCGAATATTTCGCTTACCCTCAGCCCCAAGAGCGCCGCCCCCGGAAAAAAGGCGGCGGTTTGCCATAGAGCGCATCAGCGAAGGCGGGTTTACGGCGACCGCCGCTTTGACGCTTTCGCCGTCCGAAAAAAATTTTTCAAAACCTTTGTAAGATTTCCCGGCCTGCAAAGTCATATAGACGAAAGGAGGTGATAGCGTGACGGAGTTTGAGAAGATATACCGCACATATTTCAACGATGTGTTTTTATATATCCGGCGGCTTTCCAATGACGAACACATTGCCGAAGAAATCGCAAGCGAAGCATTTTTCAAGGCGATGCGTTCCATAAAACGCTTTCGCGGAGACTGCGATATCCGCGTGTGGCTGTGCCAGATAGCAAAAAACTGTTACCTCTCCTATCTTAAAAACGCGGGACGAACGGACAGCATCGAAGATACCGAGCTTTCAAACCAACCCTCCCAGGCCGAAACAGCCGAAGAACAGCTTGTCCGGCAGGACGAGGCTTCGCAGATTCAAAAGCTGCTGCACGATTTACCTGAAGTCTACAAAGAAGTTTTCATGTGGCGGGTATTTGCGGAATTGAGCTTTAGGCAGATCGCAGAGATATTCGGAAAGACGGAGAATTGGGCCTGCGTCACCTATCACCGGGCGCGAAAAATGATAAAAGAAAAATCGGAGGCCGAAAAAAATGAAAAATGAATGCAGCATCGTCCGGGACATTCTTCCGCTGTATGCGGAAAATATGACAAGCCCCGACACCGCCGGGTTTGTCAGGGAGCACCTGAAAACCTGCGCCGGGTGCCGGAAAGAGTATGAGCATATCAAAGAGCCGGAGGCGGTCCGCCCCCCGGCGTCCGCCGTTCCGCTGATGAAACTCAGGCGGAAAATCCGGGCAAAGAAAATTCAGACGGCTTTGTTTACGGCAGTCCTCGTTATCGCATTGCTCGTTTCGGCTTTTGCTTTTTTGAGCGCGCCGGAATTCTTTCCCTACTCGGGCAATCTGATGTCGGTGACCGAAAACACGGACAACAGCATAACGATCACCTTTGATGAAAAAGTGACCGATTACAGCTGCGAGCTCTATCGGGAGCCCGGTTTGGGAACTGGGTCCGGCGAAGGGTACTCCTATCACATAGAAGCGTGGACTTCCCTGTGGGACAGATGGTTTTCCGCCCGCGGCGTTCAGTCCACGACGATCCACCCGAAAGATAATTTGCCTTTCACGGTTTACTATGTCTCAAACAATAACCTGGAGGACGTCTGCATCTACGGTCCGTCTCTGACCGAAAACGGCGGCCTGATTACGCTTCCGCGATTGGCGCTGGGCTATTATCTGTTATCAGCCATCGCCTGTTTCGGTATTTTGCTTGTACTGCGGTTTGTTTTCAGGCGCAGGGAAGGCGTCTGCCCATGGATCGAGCGCATAATGCTTTACCCGGTCTCTTATGCTTTGGGGCACCTTTGCGTGCTGGGCTTTAAGACGGTGTCGTACTCGATGCAGAGAGATTTTATGCTCATCCTTTTCCTTTCCGTCCTTATTTACTGCGGGCTTCTGCTTGCACACAATATTTTCCGGCTCTGCCGGGAATTAAGAGACACCGACGAGGGATAAATAAAAGCCTCCGCGCCATGCACTTCAAAAGGGCGGAACAAAACCCGCAGGAAAGTTTATTCGCTTTCCTGCGGGTTTTGTCCGCCCCGTTTGTACGCCGCAGTGTCAGTTTTGTTTCCGACGCTTTTTTTACCGGCATTTGGCAAATTCCGGACTCCGTTTTCCCGCGGAAAGGGTGGAAAAGCGCGGCGGAAAGTCCGCGCAGAAGAAAGGAAAACTCCGGTCCGTTTTTTCGGGGAGATTGAATTTATATGTAAAACGGACACGGCAGGTTTTTGCCGCGGTCCGCATTGTCCGCTTCCGTCATCCGCCCACGAGAAGCTTTACCGCGCTTATAAAATCCCCGCAGTAACCGCTGCGGCGGAAATCATCCATGCTTTTAACGTCGGCGGGAAATTCAAAAAGGCACGACTCGTATCCGACCAGCGCGGCGTAAGCCGCAAAATACCCGCTGCCCTTGTTCACGTCAGCATAGGTGTTCTGCGGGAAGAAAGTGCTGAACACTCTGAAAAGCGCGGAGTTTTTTCCGGCTGATGGCAGGATCTGCTGATACCAGCCGTGGACGTCGATGCAGAAATTCTGCCCGCTCCCCTTGACCTCAAGAATGAAATCCGCCAGTGCCTCCGCCTCCGGACAGGCAAGGGGAGAATCGCCGTTGAAATAGCGCGGCTCGCCGATCGGCTCCCAGCACACAGGAAAGCAACGGTTAATGTCCGCTCCCGTGCCGAAGTAAAGCTCTCCCGATGCGCCGTATACCGCCGTGGTGCAGCGGCCCGGGCCCTCTCCGGAGACACCGTCCAGCAGTCCGTCCGGATTGCAGCACGGCAGCACATAAATACTCCACCCGTTTTCGGACAGATCCCATTTCGGGATCTCTTCCATGACCCTGCCCGCCGTGTATACAAGCGCGTTTCCGTCTCGCGGAAAATTGTCCTCAAAGCCGTGGATGCAGAAAGTCATGACCAGGACGTTTTCACCCTTCCCGAAAAGGTACGCGTACAGCGCTCTTCCTCGCCCGGAAACGCCGTATTGGATTCTTTCGCAGTTTTCGGGAACGGATTCAACACAGCCCGTGACGGGCTCTCTTTCTCCGCCGGGGAAAAAGAGTTTTACCATAACCGACGAAGCCAGAAACAATGCCGCAGCCGCCGCGGCGGCAATAACAAGCCGCTTTTTTCTGTCTTTTTTCACCCGGTATCATCCTCTTTCCGCAGATAATTCTATCTCCGGACGCTATACTTTCGGCAACGGAAAAGCATCGTTTTGGCATCGAACCTGTCGGTTTGTTGTAAACACCGGAAAACGCAGACAAACAAAAAAAATCCCGCGCTTTTTTCAAAGCACGGGATTTTTGCTTTGCAGTTGACGAACTTACGCCATCGCGTTAAACTTGCGGGCGATACAGCTCTTCTTGTGGGCGGCATTGTTTTTATGAATAACGCCCTTGGCAGCTGCCTTGTCAATGGCCTTGATAGCCGCGCCCATCTCAACGGACGCTTTAGCCTTGTCGTTCTGAGCATTTGCAAGCTCGAACTTCTTGAGAGCTGTTTTGAGCGAAGACTTGATCATACGGTTCTGCAGATTTTTTACGCTGTTGACCAAAACGCGCTTCTTGGCTGACTTGATATTCGGCATTCCAGTACACCTCCCTCGCGACCAAATCACAGTGATATGAATTATAGCACAACTATTTTGAAAAAGCAAGCCTTTTTCGCGGAGTCACCGGGCAAATTTTGAGACAAGCCGTCCGAAATCATATTTCCGATTTCAGAGCCATGTCTCCCTGACGGATCCAGCCGAGCTTCCGCATCGCTTCGCTGATTCCAAGGGACAACGCGGCGGGAAGCACGAAGTGCATGAATACGATGCAGAGGATCGTGTAGACCTTCGACTGTCCGTCGTCGACCATTGACGTGTAGGTCAGGAACTGACCCACAAGACCGCTCGTGCCCATTCCGGAGCCTCCGGGGTAAGTGGTCATTTTGAGAACCGCGGAGGATATCGGCCCCAGTATTGCCGAAGATATGATGGCGGGAAGCCAGATCCACGGCCTGCGGACGATGTTTCCGACCTGGAGCATCGAGGTTCCGAGACCCTGGCTCACAAGACCGCTCCACCTGTTCTCGCGGAAGCTCGCCACGGCAAAACCGATCATGTTCGCCGCACAGCCGACACAGGCCGCTCCGCCGGCAATTCCCTCGAGCCCGAGAGAAATGCCGATCGCCGCGGAGGATATCGGCGCGGTAAGCGCCATGCCCATTACGACCGAGACGAGTATTCCCATCGGAACCGGCGCAAGCTCCGTGGTGCGGTTGATAAAGCCGCCGATGGCCGTCATCGCAATCTGGATATACGGCCCGGTCAGAGAAGCCACGACGCAGCCGGGAATTATCGTCGTCAGAGGAACGAGAACGATGTCGAACTTCGTTTTTCCGGCAAGAAGGTTTCCGACCTCCGCTCCGACAAGCGCCGCGACATAGGCCCCGAAAGGACCGCCCAGCTCATAGGCAAACGCGCCGACCGCCGCGCTTGAAAAAACGGCCAGAGGTTTCGCTTTCAGGCCGTAGGCTATGGCGACGCCGATTGCCGCGCCTGTGACCTGTTTGGTATAGCTTGCGTATCCCGTCAGAAATTCAAGCTTCGGGATCTTCCCGAACTGCTCGATTATCAATCCGATGATAAGAGAGGCAAAAAGTCCGAGCGCCATCGAGGAAAGCGCGTCGATGAACCAGCGCTTTGCCAGTCTCCCGACGACGGATTTTCCGCCCTTTGTTTTAGACATTCAAAACCCTCCAAAACGGGAAATAATCTGTCATTTGAAAACTAACTTCAGATAGTGACAGTCCAGCCGTTCTTGTCTTCAATGCGGCCCCACTGGATGCCGGTGAGGGTATTGTAAAGCCAGGATGAAACTTCGCCGATCTTGTTGTCGTTGATGACGATGTGCTTGCCGCCGATCTTCAGCTCGCCGACGGGGGAGATGACCGCAGCCGTTCCCGTGCCGAATATCTCTTCCAGCTTGCCCGCGTCGGCTGCCTCTTCGACCTCCCTGACGGAAAGCTTTCTTTCGCTGACTTTGTATCCTTTTTTGGTAAGAAGCTCGATTGCGGACTTGCGGGTGATGCCCGGAAGAATGCTTCCCTCAAGCGAAGGAGTGACTATCTCGCCGTCGATCTTGAAGAAAACGTTCATTGCGCCGACTTCTTCGATGTACTCCCTGTGGACGCCGTCAAGCCAGAGCACCTGCTCGTAGCCCTCGGTGTGGGCGTTCGACTGGGAGAGGATGGACGCGGCGTAGTTTCCGCCGCACTTGGTGAAACCGGTGCCGCCGCGGACGGCCCGGACGTACTCAGTCTCGATGTATATCCTGACGGGGTTGAGGCCGGACTCGTAATAGCTGGCGACCGGGCTCAGGATGATGATGAAGTAATAGTGGTCGGAGGCGCGGACGCCGAGGAACGGGTCGGTGGCGATCATAAAGGGACGGATGTAGAGCGAAGTGCCGAAATCGGTGGGGATCCAGTCAATGTCGTTCTTAACGGCGGCCTTGACGCATTCGACCCAAGTGTCCACCGGGATCTCCGGCATGCAGAGACGGTGGCACGAGGAGTTCATACGCTTTGCGTTCTCGTCCGGGCGGAACAGAAGAGTTCTTCCGTCGGCAGCGTGGTAGGCTTTCAGACCCTCAAATATCTCCTGGCCGTAGTGGAAGACCATCGCGGAGGGATCCAGAGCAATCGGTCCGTAGGGAACGATTCTTGCGTCGTGCCAGCCCTTGCCGGTCGTGTATTCCATCAGGAACATATGGTCCGTGAAATATTTTCCGAAGCCAAGAGCTCCCTCCGGCTTCTTTTTCGCCTTGTCGGGCGAGACTCTTTCGATACGGATATCCATATCTTTGCTTCCTTTCGTATATTGGTTGATTATTGAAATCTTAATGGTTTATTTTATCATTACGCCCCGTTGTTTTCAATATGCAATTCTTCCAATACTTTTGCCGGGAGGCGCGCTTTGCATTGTTCGCTTTTGTTGTTTGCGGCGTGAGCACGGTTTTTTGCGCCGCCGGGGCGGACCGGGATTGCTTTTTGCGGAAAAAACATTTGCGTCAAACCGTGTTGACGCCGCTTTTCCGGCCGGCGCTTATTTCAGCACGGCGGACTGATTTTCCCCGTCTCCCACGAAAATTTCGCAGTTTGTCTCCATGACGGAATCGCGAAGGATTATCTCTCCGACGGAGCCGGCTTTTATGTATCCCGACTTCGGATTTTTGACGGAGACGATATTTCCCCTGACGTCCGCTTCAACGTCGGAATACTCAAAAGCAAGATCCGTATCTTCCATCGTGCAGTCCACAAGCTTCAGATTTTTGCAGTAGCAGAGGGGCTGAGTCCCGATTATCCGGCAGTTTTCAAAGGTGATCCCGTCGGAGTACCAGGCAAGGTATTCGCCCTTTACCGTGCAGTTCCTGATGACAAGGTTTTTCGCGTGCCAGAAGGCGTCCTTCGTGTCCAGGTCGGAGTTTTCGACGGTGAGCCCCTGCGTATACTGAAAAGAATACTTTCCCTTCAGCTTCAGGCCGTCAATATGTCCCCCCGCGCACTCCAGCAGAAAATACTCCGAAGTTATATCGCAGCGGCTCATGTTTATCTCCGCACATTTCCAGCCGAACTCCGGCGAAACGGCGCGCACTCCGGAGAGCGAAATGTTCCGGCATTCCCTGAGGCATTTTACTCCGTTTATCTCCGTGCCGTCAATTCTTCCGTCGGAAGCGTACCATATCGGAGCTCTTGTGAGCTCGTCAAGCGACGAGTCCGCAAGGAGAAAATGCCTTGCGTGCCAGAGAGGATATCTCAGCGAAAAGCGGCAGTTTCTGACCTCCACGTTTTCCGACTCTTTAAGGGCGCTCTCCCCGTCCGCCGGGCCTGCAAAGGTACAGTCGTCGACCACAGCGTCGCGAAGACCGTAAAGCGCGCGCTCTTCGTCAAATGTCATCCGGGTTATCTTCCTGTTCATTGTGCTTTTACGTCTCCTCCCGTTTTTTCGTATATTATACATCCTGGCGCGGCTTTGCGCAATATCCCGTCCATCCCCCAAAAAGTCTTCCTGCCCCGCCCCCAAACGCAGATGCAACCGAAAGTTTACATTCCGAAATCGCAAATCGGTGGAAAATACCTCCGAAACTGTGATACAATTATCCCACCGACAAAAAAAGGAGGAAGCGTCAAACATGACGACCGGCGAAAAACTTTCCCGCCTCAGAAAAGAAAACAACTTCACTCAGGAACAGCTTTCCGAACTTCTCGGCGTTTCAAGACAGGCCATAAGCAAATGGGAATCCGACGCGGCATATCCCGAAACGGAAAAGCTCATCCGCCTTTCAAAAATCTACGACTGCTCCGTCGACTATCTTCTCAACGACTCCGCGGAAAAAAGCGGCGGCCCACAGCCCGTTTCGGAACCGCAGCGGCGGTTTTCATTCGGTTTTGGAAATTTGTCCTTTGAAAAGAAAAGCAGCCGCACTTTCCGCGGCATACCTTTGTGGCACATAAACATCGGGCCCGGACGGGCGGCAAAAGGCATATTTGCGGTCGGTCTTGTCTCCAGGGGCGTGTTTTCCCTCGGCCTTGCCTCGTGCGGCGTTTTTTCGGCGGGTCTCGCCTCATGCGGAGTCTTTTCTTTCGGAGTCTTCTCCCTGGGACTTTTGGCTGTCGGAGTTTTTTCGGTGGGAGCCGCCGCATTCGGCGCAGTCGCCGCAGGCGTCATCGCCGCCGGTGCGGTCGCCGCGGGCGTTTTTTCGGCCGGAGCCGCCTCCGCCGGAGCGTTTTCGGTGGGAGCCCTTGCCGTCGGAAAGTACGCGGCGCTCGGCGACCACGCCCGCGCCGCCGTCGCCCTCGGACGCACCGAAGCGTTCGGACGGCTCTTTTCAAACACCGGCTCGCTTCCGGAAGCCGGATACAGGGAAGTCTGCGACCTGCTGAACGAAATCGTTCCCGGGTATCTTTCCTGGGCAAAACGGCTCTTTCTGCTTTTTATGTGACGGCCGCCTCTCCGGCTTCCCGCAGAACTCTTTTCAAAGCCGCGCGAAACGCCGCACGGAAAGCTTCTGCGGCGTTTCGCGCCCGCTTTTTGCGGCATCTTCGGTTTTTCGGCCGAAAGAGCTTTTATTCCTCCCTTCCCCGGTCTTTCCGGCGGCGATTTCGTTACGCTTATATGTTTTTTCAGAAAACGGATTGACAAGACCCCTGTACGCTTGATATACTTGTTTTTGACAGTTCCATGTCAAATCTGAAAAGGCGAGGGAACAATTATATGGAAAAAATCATGTATATCCTGACCTACGACCACGGAGGATACGTTCTCTGGGGCGACAAAGTCAGGGACAGACTTGCAAGCGCCGTTGATTGGCTTGAGAAATATCCGAAGTTCAAAATCGGCCTTGACTTTGAGGCGTTCACCTTTGACGAGCTGGAGCGGACCGCCCCGGACATCAACCGCACGATCGGCGAGGTTCTCAAAAAATATCCCGGGCGTTTCGGGCTGGGCTCCAGCACCTACGGACAGCCGCTCTCCCTTTTTATCTCCGAAGAGTCCAATGTGCGCCAGCTCTCCTATGCGATACGCTCCAATCTCCGCCATTTCGGATGCACTCCGACGGTCTACGCCATTTCTGAATTCGCCCTAAACAACCAAACGCCCCAGCTTCTCCGCCTCTGCGGCTACGAAGCCGCGATCTTCCGTACCCACGTCATGAACTACGGATACCAGAAGCCCTTCGACGCGGCCTGGGGGCTCTGGGTCGGAAAGGACGGGACCGGTATCCCCGCCGTTCCGACTTACCCCGAACAGGGCGTCGGCTACTGCAACACAACGCTCGACAACTGGGTGCTCACCCGCTGGCCCGGAGATTCCGAATACTCGCTTGAAGACTTTGAAAAAATGTTCAGCAAATACGAGCCCCTCCTCGCCTCGCGCTACGACGACCTCACCCTCCGCAAGGAGGAGCTCGCCGCCCACGCCGAGGAAAAGGACAATTACAGGTTCGTGCTTTTGGAAGAGCTTCCCGGAATTTTCGGCAGGCCCAATGAAAAACTCGTCACCACCGACAACGACTTCCACGGCAGAATGCCCTGGGGATACTGCGGAAACGAGATATTCAACGGCTGCCGCGCGGCAGAGACAAACGCCGCCCTTGCCGAAAGAGCCAACGCGCTCTCGGTCATGCTCGGCGGCAAATCCCTTCAGGAAGACCTGGAGAACGCATGGAAAAACGCGCTCATCGCCCAGCACCACGACGTCACGATCTGCGGGCTCCTTGACGAAGCGCGCCGCTTCATTCCCGACTCCCTTTCCGCCTCGCGCGCTGCCAAAGCCGCGTCCCTTGAAAGCATCGGCTCCCGTTTTGCCCGCCCGGACGCGGACGGAGTTCTTGTCTTCAACACCGCCTCCTTCCCCGTGTCACAGTGGGTCGAGACGGACGCCCGCGGAAATTCCGCCGCTTTCGACGGAGAAAAATCCCTGCCCTGTGAGCTCTGCGGCGAAAAACTCCGCTTTTTTGTCAACCTCAGCCCCCTGACCGCAAAGCGCATAACCCTGAAAAAAGACGGTTTTCCCGCCCTGTGCCCGGGCTTTTCCTACGACGCCGCCTCCGGCGTGCTCGAAACTCCGCTGTGGCGCTTTGTCCTGAACGAAAAAGGGATCGTCTCATTGACCGACAAAAAATCCGGACGCCTCATTGCCGACAACGGGGAGGGCGCGCTTTTCCGCGGCTGGATGCAGGAGGGGGATCTGGCCTCGCGCGGACAGTGGAGCGTCAGAATCTCGTCCCGCTCCGTTTCCGCGGTCCAGAACGGACTCGTCGGCAGCATTCCCTTCCGCTTTGAAATGAAGATATCCGAAGGTCTGAACCGGATCGAGTGCTCGTCCTCCTTTGAGCTTCACAATGACCTTGTGGGACGCACCGGAGTTTCAAAGGGCATACACAGCCCCTTCACTGTCAACGGCTTTGTCCACGAGGAAAAGCTCCGCTTTGTCCTCAACCTCTGTCTCGGCGAAGACCGCCGTATGTTCAGAGATCTGCCCTTCTCCATTGCCGAATGGAACGGCCAGATACCCGTCCCCGAGGATTTCTGGTACAAGGGCTCAAAGGTTCTCGTGGATCACGAAGTCCCGCCGGAAGCGGCCAATCCGACCTATCTCCAGGGCATCTACTGGCTGAGCCTGAGGGACAAAGACGGCGGGCTTGCGGTTTTCAACCGCGGCTGCATGGGCTCCGCCGTGGAAGGAAACCGGCTCTCCCTGCCCCTTATCTATTCAAACGAGTATATGTGCGGCACAAGGATACTTGACGGAGAGTTTACAAGCGAATTTGCCCTCTTCCCGTTCGGAGCCGAAACCTCCGAAGCAGGCGTCCACCGCAGCGCCCTTTCCTACGAATACCCGGTGCTTTCGCACGATATCGCCCGCGGCAGCGGGGACCTTGAAACGCTGTGCGCCGCGGACTTCAGCTCCGGCAGCGAAGCCGTCATACTCACCGCGCTTTATCCCGAGGACGGCGCGGTCTTCGCCCGCTTCTGCAACTACTCCGGCGAAGAAGCCTCGGCGTCATTCTCCCCCTGCGCCGGACGCACGGAAGCGGAAGTCGATCTTCTGGCAAGGGAGCTTTCACCCTCCGACGGAAAAAACATTGTTTTCCGCCCCTGGGAGATCAAAACCCTCCGCATCAACGTCAAATAGATTTATCAGGGCAACACAAAAGACGTTTTCCGAAAAGACACGGAAAACGTCTTTTTTTTACTGTTTTTCCACCGTCACGATGAACCCGTCGCAGTTGTTCCCCGAAACGAGATATTCCCCGCTCAGCGGAACGGCAACCTCAAATCCGCCGCAGTAATATATCTCAAACTCACTCCCGCCGCAGCTCACTGTCAGATGCTCTCCGTCAAACGGATAGCTCTTCAGAAGTTCAATATACTCCTCAAGACAGAGATCCTCGCTTTGCATATAATACGCGTGAGCGGTTCCGACATATCTGAAATGCCACGATTCATACGAAATTCCGGTAATTTCACTTTTTCCCTCCGGATAGCGCCGGATAAAACCGTATTCCCACGCGTGTTCGACAAGCCACCGGTAAACGCCCGTTCCGGTAAAATCTCCGCTCAGTCCCGACTCCGGATAGTAGATTCCCAAATCTACGGCAAGCCCCGTATGGTGCTCGCTGTAACCCGGCAGCGCAAGGTAAGAATGGGCGTGTTCCACGCCCCGGTTCAAAAGCGCCCGGTCATAGAGGTCCCGCTGCGTTTCAAAATCGCGGTAGCCCGCAATGATGTTCACATTGCTCGTTCCGGTTTCCTCCGAAAACGCATCCAGCCAGCCGTTGAGGGATTCCATTATCCTTTCCGAAACATAGAGCCCGGTGCTGCACACAAAATAGCTTTCGGTCTTATTGTCGAAGACGTTCACGGTCCCGGCATAGGACGAGTCAAAATGCCGGGAACTGTTCACAAGCACGAGATCGCCCCGGCCAAGGGCCGAAGCCGGCATTGAAACGAACCGCCATCCGGGCTCCGCGGAATCCCCGGACTGGGGCGGAAGGCTTTCTCCGGAGGTGCTTTGCGCCGCCGAAAACGGCGGGGCCGAAAAATCCGCGGCCGGAACGGCGGAAGTCTGCTTCTCATCCGGACCGGAAGACCGCATCCCCGCCTCCGCAAGCAAAAGCCCCCCGAGACATATCATAAGCAGGATAAACAGCACCGCAACCGTGCCCTCCAGCAAAAAGACTCTTCTGCGGTGTTTTCTCTTTTCGGAACGCTGTTTCATAGGTCAAAAGCTCCTCCTGTCGCGTCTTGCGCCTGTTGCGGTTATGATAAAACGAGACGACAAAAAATCAGCTTTCTTTCCCCATCAAAACGGCATCACCGGTTAAATATCACCGCGTTTTCTTCCGGCAGGACCCGGAGGGGGATTTCCGCATATTCCCCGTCTGCTCCGGGGATCAAAACGCAGCCCCGGAAATAGCCTCCCCCCTCCATGCCGTAGGACGCCAAAAGCGCGTCGGCAAAAAAACCGGCGGCAACAGTTTCGGCGTCACGGCTTTCGGAATTTTCCGCCAGGTTTTCTCCGCCGCCCCCCGGATATCCGCCCTGGGCGGTTTTCAGAGAGTCCCCGCCTTGCCCTCCGGACGGATCCGAAGCCGCCGTTTCGGCCGCCAGGTCCATGATCCGTCCGAACTCCGCGCCGAATTCGTCCCTTATGTCAAAACTGAGTATCGTCCCTCCCGCGTCGTCCAGAATAAAGGATGCGCATACCGACCACTCCGTATACAGGTTGACCTGCCAGAGGCGGAGGCTTTCTCCGTTTTCAAAATACGCAAAAAACGGTTCAGCGTACACTTCTCTCGAATATGTCATATCGAAAATCCGGCTCAGATAGTCGATGACGATGTTCGCCGCTTCGGCCTGTGTGCGGGTCATCCCGCTCTCCGCGTTCATCTGGTACTGTATCATCTCGTCACGGACGAGGAGGAGCTTGTCGCAGACGTCTTTTTCCGTCATATAGCTGAGGCTCACCTGTTCAATCTCCACATCCACCGGTATGTTTTCAATTCTTCTGTCGGTAAAATCCGACGCGGCGTCCGGAATCCTCAGTCCCACCGCGGCGACGCTCACAACCGTCGCCGCGATCAGCGAAAAAGCGTTTCTTCTCACCTTGCCTCCTCCTTTCTGAAAAGCACGGTCACACAGGTCCCGTTCCCGATGCGGCTGTCAAAGCTGATCGTGCCGTTGTGGACGTCCGCAATCTCGCGGCAGAGCGTAAGTCCGAGGCCGACGCCCCCCTGGGCCCGGGAGCGCGACTTGTCCTCGCGGTAAAAAGCCTCCGTTATGTGGGCGATCACATCTTCCGGCATACCGCGGCCGTTGTCGAGAATGCGTATGCGGCAGTTCCCGTCAGGCCAGTCGGACACAATGTATATGTTTCCTCCGTTTTCCATGGCCTTTCTCGCGTTGTCAAGAAGGTTGACGACCAGGGATTTTATGAGGTCCGCGTCCATTTTCCAGGTTCCCGGTTCGCATCTGTGCTGGAGCCGGACGCCCATCCCCCGGTAGATCGGACGGAGATGCGCCGCGACCGAGGATATCAGCGAATCCACGTTCACCTGCGAAAGCTCCGGCCCCTTGTTTTTAACCACAAGGATGTCGAGCAGCTTCAGCGAAAGGGATTCGAGCCGCTTGCCCTCCGAAAAAATATAGTTTGCAGCCTCCATCGTCTCCGCCTCGTCCAAAGCCTGGGTCCGTATCAGGTCGGCGTAACCGATGATGGAGGTCATCGGCGTTTTCAGCTCGTGGGCAAAGCTGCCCACGAAACGCTCCTGGCGTTCCAGCTCGCTTTTCATTGCGGTCATGCTCTCGTCAAGGCGCTCCGCCATATATGAAAAATCCGAAGCCAGCCGCCCGACCTCGTCGTTGGACGAAATTCCGATCCGCGCCGAAAAGTCGCCCCGGGCAATCCGGCGCGAAACGGACGACATCTTTGAAAGCGGTCTTGTCAGCCAGAAGGCGATGCACCACGAGATCACCCCGCAAACGGCGAAGAGAACAACGAATATCCTGCGGTAAGTCGTCTGCTGAGCCGCCCTCGTCTCGTATATTCCGGATATTTCGCTCACAATCGAAAGGTTCACCATGCGCCCGTTGGCGTAAAGCGAACCGTTTATTCTTATATAGTGCCCGTCTTCCGTGCGGAAAACCGTGGCGTTCTCCCCTTCCGCCGCCATTCCGGACATCTCCAGAGTTTCCATACCGTTCTCAAAAATCGGAACCCCGTCCCGGGTCAGCGAAACGTACACCCACCCCGACTCGCTCTGGAGACTTTTCAGCGCCTGGGATATGTTTGAAAAACTCTGCTGATAGTCCACGTCGTTCACAAGCTGTATGGCAATTACCGCCGAACAGAAGGAATTCACCGCCGCAGCCTTTTCCCGCTCCAGCGAATCGCGGAATGACCGGGAGATGAGCAGAGTTCCTCCCGCGCCGTAGGCCGCGGTGATCAGCAGGACCATCGCCAGAGCGATCTTAAAGCGGAATCTCATTCAAACCTCCAGGCGGTATCCCACCTTGCTCACGGAGAGAAGCCTGTCCTCCCAGCCCACTTTTTTCCTGAGCCTCTGTATATGCAGATCGACGGTCTTGCTTCCGTAGGGGAAATCTTCGTTCCAGACCCTTTCGTAGATTGTCTCCCGGTAAAGGGCAACCCCGGGGTTTCGCGCAAAGAGCAGCAGTATGTCGTACTCCTTCGGCGTCAGGCAGACGGTCTCCCCGTTCCGCCGCACCTGCATCCCCACCGTATCGATGACAAGCCCGCCGATCTCGATGGTCGCCCCGGTTTTTCTGTATCTTCTCAGAACCACGTCGACGCGGGCAAGAAGCTCAAGCACCTCGAACGGCTTTACGATATAGTCCTCCGCCCCCATGCGAAGCCCCCGCACCCGGTCGTCAAGGGAGTTTTTCGCGGTTATGAATATGACCGGCGTCCCCTTGGGCTTTATGTACTCCATAAGCGTAAAACCGTCGATTTCCGGCAGCATAACGTCCAGAAGCACAAGGTCAAAAGTCTGCTTTTCAAGCATATCCGCCGCCTCCGCCCCGTCGTAGGCGCAAAGGCAGGTATACCCCGCCCTTTTCAGGCTCAGCTTCATAAGATTTGAGATCGGACGCTCATCCTCAACGATAAGAATATGGATCATCTCTTTTTCACCTTCCGCCCGCTATGCTATCACACATATGCATCAAAACGGCATCATTTCATCGCTTTTTCACCCGTCAATCTGCGTGACGCGGCGCTGCGCCGGAAAATTTTTTTTGCCCGGAACCGAACTTTTTTTATTCCCGGGAGCCATAATCCCCGGGGCGCTTTTTCCGGAACGTATTTTTGCATCCGTCCCGCCGCAAAAATCTTCCGTTTCACCCAAAAAATAAAGGGGCCCGCCGTCCGCTCTTCACAGACGGCAGACCCGCTCTTATGCTCTGCCTTAAGGTTTTATCCGTCCTGTTTTTTGGGAATCTCCCAGGGGATGTCCCCGGCCGTCACGTCGAAGTATTTCCGGTTCATGTCCGTCTCCGGAGCTTTCCCGTAAAACACCCGGTCCGTAAATTCAACGAGCGCACGCCAGTCCGCGTCCGTCTGGTCGTGGTTTCCCGGACGCACGACCATGCCGCAGACGTTTTTCCCCGCTCCGAGAAATTCGCATATGCGGTTTACGGCGGTCACGTTTGTGAACGTTCCCCGGGGATTTGCCCAGAGATCGTTTTCCGCCTCAGTGCACAGTATCGGACGAGGGGCAATAAGCGCCAGGGAGAAGATCATGTCCACGGGCAGCTTCCGAAGCTTTTCCTCGCCGGCAAAATCCAAAAGCCGTTCCGAAAACCATGCTCCGAGATTTTTGACTATGATCTCAAGGCTTTCGCTCCCGGGACCGCGCACAAAAAACGATCCCGCTCCGCCGCAGCCCGAGCCGTTGGGGATCACCGCCGCAAACCTTTCGTCCATTGCCGCGGCGAATATCGCGGCCTTTCCGTCCCGGGAATGTCCGGTCAGAGCCACCTTTGACGCGTCAACTGCCTCCATGCCGGAAATGTGATCCAGACAAACGCAGGCGCCGAGCCCCCATATTCCGACGGCCCCGAGACCCTCCGCGGCATACGGCAGCCCTTCCCTTGAGGACGGCTCGTCCTCGCAGAGATCCCTGCGGCTTACCGTCACAAAAACGTACCTGCCGGCTTTTAGCATTTCGTTTTCAACGGAAGGCGCGTATTCTCTGCCGCAGAGATAGTCAAGCCGCATGATCGCCGGAAGCTTCTTCGCCCCCCGGGGATAGGCGATCCTCACTTTCATGGAAAGCCCGTCAAAGCTTATCCTCCGGTATTCGTTCACGGCGGCTCCGCCGAGAATATCCTCACGGTATACCTCCGAAACTTCGGATTTTCTCGGAAGCGCGGGCATATAACCGTAGACGTACCGCTGCATCAGCTCTTTGAGATATGCGCGGTTTTCATAGAATTCCTCCGGAGTTCCGGCGCGCGAGCCGTCCGGCCGCGCAAAAGGGTCGCGTATTCCCGCCATTTTTGTCAAGCACCTCCGCTTCACAGCTCCCGTACTTTTCAAATTGCGCTTTGCTTTACAGCTTTCCCGTTTTTTTGGGGAAAGCCGCTTCAAAGGCTTTGCCGTGCCCGGCATTCGGTCATGTCGTCTGCCCGTTTTCTTTCCGCTTCAGTTTTTTTCCGATCTCCGCGCCCGTCGGCGTGGACGCCAGACCCCCAAGCGCCGTTTCCCTGAACTCCACGGGCAGTCTCTTTCCGACCTCGCCCATGGCGGCGATGACCTCGTCAGCCGGAATCCGGCTTCTGATCCCGGCAAGGGCCATATCCGCCGCGCTCACGGCGTTGACCGCGCCGACGACGTTTCTTTTGACGCACGGCACCTCCACAAGCCCCGCCACAGGGTCGCAAATCAGCCCCAGGAGGTTTTTCAAAGCCATTGCGACCGCATTTCCGATCTGCTCTCCGCTGCCGCCCCGCAGATGCACGAGGGCTCCGGCAGACATTGCGGACGCGGTTCCGATCTCCGCCTGGCAGCCTCCGACCGCGCCCGCTATACAGGCCTTTCCGGCAATAACCGCGCCGATCCCGCTGGCCGTATACAAAGCGCCGATGATTTTGTCTTCGCCGGCCTCTCCGCGCTCGAAAAGCGGCATTATGACCGCGGGAAGCACTCCGCACGCTCCCGCCGTCGGCGCGGCAACGATCCGCCTCATGCAGGCATTGGACTCCGCCATGGAAATCGCTCCGGCTATTACCCGTCCCATGTATCCGGAGGAAAGCGCCTTTCCCGATTCGGCGTAGGCCCGCATTTTCTCTCCGTCCCCGCCGCTGAGTCCGCTGGCGCTTTGCAGGCCGCCGTCGTAGCTCTGCCACGAGGATTTCATGGCCGCCCACGTCTTCTGCATTTTTGAAAGCGAGCTCTCCCGGCTGACGTCCCTCTCGTCCATGTCCGTCTCAAGGACAATTTCCCAGAAGGGGCGGTTTTCCCGTTCCGACCTTTCGATCATCTCACGCATCGAGTCAAATGCCATCTTCTTCGTTTTCCTTTCCGCAGCAGATTACGGAATCCACCGCTTTAAGCTCCGATATGCGTTCAAGCTGCAAAGGCGAGACCTTCTGATCCGTTTCAATGACCATAATTGCCCCTCCGCCTCTTTTGCCGCGGCTCAGCCGCATATTTGCAACGTTTATCCCCTCTCCCGTCAGAAAAGACGTAACCGCCGCCAGCGCGCCGACTTCGTCGCGGTTGCGTATCACGAGAGTGTTGAAGTCCCCCGTAAAGTTTACCTCGATGCCGTCAATTTTATTAACCTGGATGCGCCCGCCGCCCAGGGAGGACGCCTGCATCTCAAGCTTTTTTCCGTCGTCTTTCCAGGCTTCAATAAGAGCCGTGTTGGGATGCGCGTCGCGAAGGTCGATTGTGTCCACGGAGAAAACCATTCCCGCCTTTTCGGCTTCTCTTCGGGCGTCCGGGATTCTGAGATCGTCCGGCTGCATTCCGAGCAATCCGCTCACCAGCGCAAGATCGGTTCCGTGACCCGCTCCGGTTTCCGCAAAAGAACCGTGCAGGTGAATTTTTGCCCTGACCGGAACCCCGCCCAAAAGCGAGTTCGCCATACGGCCGATACGGACCGCCCCGGCCGTATGCGAGCTCGACGGGCCCACCATCACAGGTCCCAGAATATCGAATATATCCATGTGAAACACACTCCGATCTCACCCGGTTTTATGAATTTGCAGCTTCGTTTAAGCAGTATTTTAGCACATACTTTCCCATATGACAACACAATATGAATTATTTCCGGTCCGCCGCCGAAAAAAACGCGTTTTCCCGGCAGAATTGCACTGTAAAATCCGGTTTTTTCGACGCCTAAGAAAGAAAAAAGCAAAAGAAAAGGCAGATTTCAAATGAAACCTGCCTTTTTTCGGAGAAGGAGAGGATCGAACTCTCGCCAGGGATAACCCTGCTAACGGTTTAGCAAACCGTCCCCTTAACCGCTTGGGTACTTCTCCAAACCAGTTAATGAATATCGAAAACTCTTCAGTTGTAAGCAAAATGGCGGAGAGAGTGGGATTCGAACCCACGGCTCTTTCGAGTCACCGGTTTTCAAGACCGGCTCCTTAAACCGCTCGGACATCTCTCCATGCAGCCGGTAAGCAGAATTATATCACAGAGCTTTTATCTTGTCAACCTTTTTTTCAAAAAATACTTCATGCCTCATAAACCGCTCCGAAAGTAAAACCGTTTTTTTGCGTAAACTGTTCACAATAATTCTATTGCCGTTTTTCCGCAAATGGAGTATAATAGGTGGGAGGCTCGGAAGGAAAAAAGTTCCGAACTTCCGCATAACTCGAAAGAAGGATAAATGACCATGGAAAGAAAACGCATGAGAAGAATCGGCGTGCTCACAAGCGGCGGCGACGCTCCCGGCATGAACGCAGCGGTGCGCTCCGTCGTTCGAACCTGCATTCAGTACGATATCACTCCGATCGGTATATTCAGAGGCTATAACGGCCTTATAAACGGCGACATGGAAGAGCTGAACGCCCGCTCCGTCAACGGCCTGACTTCAAAGGGCGGCACCATGCTCTACACCGCCAGAAGCCCCGAATTTGCAACTCCCGAGGGCGTAAAGCGCGCCGTCGACACCTGCCGCTACAAGGGCATCGACGGACTTATCACCATCGGCGGCGACGGCACATTCCGCGGCGCCCGCGACCTTGCCGAGCACGGCATCAACACCGTTGGCATCCCGGGAACCATCGACAACGACATCGCCTGTTCCCACTACTCGATCGGCTTTGACACCGCGGCAAACACCGCCATCGACGCAATAGACAAGCTCGCCGACACCATGCAGTCCCACGAGCGCTGCTCCGTCGTCGAGGTCATGGGCCGCGGCGCGGGACACCTCGCCCTTTACGTGGGTCTTGCCGTCGGTGCGACAGCAGTCATCACCCCCGAAAGACCCTTTGACTTTGAAACCGATGTGGCGGAAAAAATCCGCGAAGGAAAATACCACGGCAAGCATCATTTCCTTATTATCGTCGCCGAGGGAACCGGAAAGACAAACGAGATCGCCCGCAACATCCGCGAAAGCACCGGTCTTGAAACGAGAGTCACAATCATCGGACACATACAGCGCGGCGGAAGTCCCTCTGCCCGCGACCGCGTCATGGCCAGCCGAATGGGGCATTACGCCGTTCTGCGGCTTCTGGAAGGCGAAAGCAATATCGTCGTGGTTTACAGGGACTCTGTGATCTGCCACCTGCCCATAAGCGAAGCCCTTGAAATGAAAAAGGACCTCGACGAATATATGTACAGGGTTGCCCGAGAGATAGGAATATGACCCCGGCCTCTTGTCCGGGCACGCGGCGCCGCCGGATAAGAACCGTTCTCTGGATATCGGCTGCGGCGGCCATCGTGTGCTTTGCCGCCGCTCCGCTTGCCGCCGTTCCGGTCTTTGTCTGCCGCCGCGCAGACTACGATGAATACCCCGAATACGGCGAAGACGCCGCCTTTTCCGAAGAGCTCACCCTCGTCACCGACGACGGACAGACCCTTTGGGGCGGACTGGTGGAGGCCGTCAGCCCCGAAGGCGCGGTCATCATGCTCTCCGGCATAGACGGCCCCCCCGTTTCGGGCCTTTTCGGGTTCGCCTCCTTTCTCAGTGAAAACGGAATCACCTCGCTTCTTTTGGAGCTTCGCGCCCACGGGAAAAGCTCAGGCAGAATGCTCGGAATGGGCTATACCGAGGTCGCGGACATCTCCGCCGCGGTGGAGGCGCTCTCCAGTATGCCCGGCTACGGCGGAGTGCCCATAACCGTTCTCGGTTTTTCAATGGGCGGCGCCGCGGCTGTCAACGCTTTCGGGCAGAACGAAGAGATAGACGGACTTGTCGCCGTCTCGGCTTATTCGTCTTTCGACTCCGTGATTTTTGAAAAAGCCGCGGACTTCGGCGTTCCCGGCTTTCTGGCTTCCGTGCACAGACCCTTCATCATGCTTTCGCTCAGAATTCTCTACGGCTCAAGCGCCGTGGAAAAGCTCCGCCCGGTCGTCCAGATCCAAAACGCCGCGGACCGTCCGGTCTTTCTCATCGCCTGCGAGGACGACCCCGTTGTCTCCAGCGACAACACAAAGCTGCTTGCCCGGAACTGCCCCGATGCCGCCGTGTGGATACGCGAAGGCTCCGATCACCTGGTTGTAAAGGGAGGAAGCTTTACCGATATCCCCGAGGACACGGAGTTCTGTGAAGCAATTCTGCTTTTCATCTTCGGAGTCACCGACCGCTGAAGAACACCACATTTTCCAGGACCCAACGGAGGGATACCACATGAAAAAAGCATTTCCTGCGCTCGTGCTTGCTCTGGCGCTTGCGCTCTGCTCCGCCTGCGGAACAGACGCGCCGGAAACTCAGAGCGCCGAAACCACCGCCGTTCCGGGAGGCACTCTTTCCGAAAATTCCGGAAGTCTGACCCCCTCCGGCACGGAGTCAGCCGGTACCGGTTCCGCCTCCGAAAGCGCCGTCTTAACCGAGACGACGGATTTTCAAACCTCCTCAGAGGCGTCGTCCGAAAGCGAACCCGCCGGGCTGGCTCCCTTCGTCTATGAATTCGACCCCTATGCTCTGAGCTCCGAATACGCCGAGATTTACGGCGACGGCTTCGTGGAAGTATACCGCGGCCTTGCCGACGCCTTTATCAACTACGAGACGAGCTGCTACTGTCCAGACGAGGCGACGTTCACCGCCATCATGGACTGTCTCGACTGCTGTATGCCATATTTCAGCTCCGACGCAGTGCTGACCTACGAATCTTTCGACGGGGATACCCGGACCCTCACCATAAACTACATATCCGCCACAAGGGAAGAGCACAACGAGGCCTATAAGAGCTTTATCGACGAAGTCCGCTCCTGCATCGACGGAGTCGTCTTTAAAAACGACAGCAAGCTTGAAGCGGCAATCTCCGTCTACCGGAACTTTGCCTCCTCCCTGAGCTACGATCTGGGAACGCCCGACGTTTCCGTATACTCCGCCATTATGGACCGTTCCGGCATAGCCCACGGTTTTGCCGGAGCATACGCCTATCTGCTGCGCCAGATCGGCATCGAAGCCAATATCTGCGGCGGGCTCTCCTACGACAGCAGCGCCGCCCACGAATGGGTCGTGCTGAGACTGGGCGGAAGCTGGTACTACGCCGATCCGACCTATGAAAGCGGCGAGACCGGCGGACTCGGACTCTCTTATTTCGGCACCAACGACGACGAGCGGAGCCAGGCCGGATACGACCCCAAATACTTTTCGGTCGGCACCACGAACGGACTCTGGGCCTACGCCCTCGATGTGAACGGAACCGAATTCAGCGTTTTCCGCGGCAGTTCCTCCTTCACGCTCGACCGCACCGCCTCGGAGATCACGCTCTCCGACGGAAGCACCGTCCCGCTCTCACAGCTTCCCGGAGGTCTGAGATGAGCCGCCCCCGCGCCGCAGTTGTCGGAAGCTGCAACGCCGACCTCACGGTGTACACCGAAAAAGTCCCCGTAAACGGAGAGACCGTTTCGGGAACAAGGCTCGTTATCGGCCCCGGCGGCAAGGGCTCCAACCAGGCCACGGCACTGAGCCGCGCCGGAGCCGACACCTCCATCGTCTGCCGAATGGGACGGGACAGTCTCGCCTCCGTTCTGGAAGAGCATTATGCCGCGGAGGGAATTTCCACCGGCTCCGTCATCCGTGACGCAGAGCTTCCGACGGGCTCCGCGACAATAATTGTCGATACAAAGACCGGCGACAACAGGATCGTCGTCGTCGCCGGAGCAAACGGCGCCCTTTGCCCGGAAGACGTCCGCGCCGCCGGGGACCGGATCGCATCCGCCCGTGTTCTGCTTTTGCAGCTTGAATCACCGACGGATGCAAGTTTGGCCGCGGCAAAAATCGTCCGCGAGGCCGGCGGATGCGTAATTCTGAATCCAGCTCCCGCCGGAGACATTCCGCCGGAGCTGCTCGCTCTCTGCGACTACATAATCCCCAACGAAACCGAGGCCGAAATTCTGACCGGCATACACGTCGGCACTCGGGAAAACGCGTTCCGGGCCGGAAGGGCGCTTCGCGCCCGCGGCGCCGGCTGCGCCGTTATAACCCTCGGAAAGTCCGGCTGCGCCGTCGTTACCGAAAACGAGGAGTTCACCGTTCCCGCTTTCTCCGTCCGCGCGGTCGACACCACCGCCGCGGGGGACCAGTTCTGCGGAGCGTTCGGAGCCGCGCTTTGCGAGGGAACCGGGCTTCACTCCGCGCTCAGGTTTGCGACCGCCGCCGCAGCCGTATCCGTCACGAGAGCCGGAGCCTCCGTTTCCATGGCATACCGCGCCGAGATCGATGATTTTCTTACAAAAAACCGCTGATCTGCCCGTATTTACACATATAAAGGGGGGGACTCATTTTGGAAAAGCTTATTCTTGACAGCTTTGATTTTTCCGTCTGTGAGGACGATTTTTTCCGCGCAGTCAAACTTTCGCGCGAAGACGACCCGGAGCTTGCCGACGAGGCGGCGGAAGTTCTGTCCGACTGTCTGAAAACCGCAAGACCCAGGGCGGTCTGCGTCTGCGCTCCGGTTTCCGTTCACGAAAACACCGTTACGATCGGGAACGCCGTTTTTGAAAATGAATTCGTCGCCGAAAAGCTTTCCGAATGCGGCATCTGCGTTCCCTATATCGGGACCTGCGGCCGGGAGGCCGAGGCCTGGTCAAAAACGCTGAGCGACCCGCTGCACTGCTGCTGGGCCGACGAGATAAAGCTCATGCTCTTCAAAAAGGCGATGATGTGCCTGAGAAGCGAAGTCAAAAGCCGCTGGTTCCCGGCCGCCGAGCATCTGAACGTCCTCAATCCCGGCTCTCTGAAGCACTGGCCCCTGGAAGGGCAGAGGGATCTCTTTGCCGTCTTGGACGGCGGCGCCGAAGAGATCGGAGTGGAGCTCACCCCCTCGCTTCTCATGCTCCCGGCAAAGAGCAGTTCCGGAATATTCTTTTCCTCCTCAAAGGAATATGAAAACTGCGAACTTTGTCCGAGAACCGACTGTCCAAACAGAAGGGCCGGGTTCTGCGGAAATACCGACTGGAGAAGCCGATGATATTTTCAAGCATACTCTTCCTTTTTATATATCTTCCCCTGACTCTTGCGGTTTACTATGTTGTTCCGCTGAAATGGCGCAATGCCGTTCTGTTCGCGGTCAGCCTTATTTTCTACGGCTGGGGCGAACCGGTGTACATCGTTCTGATGCTGGCTTCGATAACGCTCAACTACGCCGCGGGGCTTCTGGTCGATAAATACCGGGACAGCGCCCGCCGCGTCAGACTTATTTTGGGCGTCACCGCAGCGCTGAACCTTGCGGGGCTTTTCTTCTTCAAATATTACGATTTTTTCGCCGAAAACCTCTCCCGGATCCCCGGAATAAGCATCCCGGCGCTGGGGCTTGACCTTCCCATCGGCATTTCCTTCTACACCTTCCAGGCCATGTCCTATCCCATCGATGTGTATCGCCGCGACGGGAACGTGCAGAAGAATTACGTCGCCTTCGGCGCGTTCGTAACACTCTTTCCCCAGCTCATCGCGGGTCCCATCATACGCTACAAGGACATCGACAGCCAGCTTAAATCGCGGAGTCATTCCTGGGAAAAATTCTCCCGGGGTGCGTCCCGCTTCACCGTGGGGCTCTGCAAGAAGGTCCTGCTTGCCAACGGGATCGGCAGACTCTGGGACTCCGTCGCCGCGGCGGAGCTTAACGAAATTTCGGTGATGAGCGCGATACTCGGCGTTGTGGCCTTCTCGTTCCAGATCTACTTTGACTTCTCCGGATATTCCGACATGGCCATCGGCCTTGGCAGAATGCTCGGCTTTGAATTTCCGGAAAACTTCAACTATCCTTATATATCAAAGAGCATAACCGAATTCTGGCGGAGGTGGCACATCTCCCTTTCCGTCTGGTTCCGCGACTATGTCTATATTCCCCTCGGAGGGAACCGCTGTTCCCGCTTCAAAAATTTCCGAAACATATTCATTGTCTGGGCCCTGACCGGCTTCTGGCATGGAGCAAGCTGGAACTATCTTGTCTGGGGCGTGTATTTCGCAGTGCTTCTCATACTTGAAAAGGCGCTCCTCTCAAAGCCCCTCTCCCGCACCCCGTCCTTCGTAAGGCGCATATACACGCTTGTGCTTGTGGCGATAAGCTGGTGTATTTTTGCGATAGAAGACACGTCAAGGCTTTTGGGGTATCTGTCCGTAATGTTCGGGTTCTCCGGCGCTGCCTTTGCCGACACGGCATTTCTTCACGACCTAAAATCCTACGGACTGCTTCTCGTCGTACTCTGCGTCGCTTCGACGCCCCTGTTAAAAAATCTCTACGGAAGGATTCCCGACCGCATACGCGCCTGGACAACTCCCGCTCTCATGCTGTGCGGGCTTGCCCTTTCCACGGCGTACCTCGTCGACAGCACCTACAACCCCTTCCTCTATTTCCGGTTCTGAAAGGGCGGTGGGGACAAAGAATATGAAATTTGCAAAAAAATATCTTCCCGCGGGACTGCTCATCGCGTTCATGCTGTTTTTCTTCGCCGCAAATCTCATAACTCCCGACAGGGACTTTTCGGAAAAGGAAAACCGCGAGCTGGCCGCCGCTCCGAAGTTCACGTTCAAATCGCTGTTCTCCGGAGATTTCACCGCGGATTTTGAAAGCTATATCACCGACCAGTTTTTTGAACGCGACTTCTGGGTCTCCATGAAGGCAAAGTGCGAGCTTCTGCTCGGAAAGGACGAGATAAACGGAGTTCTCGTCGGGGACAACGGACTTCTCGTCGCCCAATACCCCCAGCCGGATCTGAGCCGGCTCGAGGCCAACGCTTCCGCAGTCGAAACCTTCGCCCAAAACGCAGGAATTCCCGTGTACTTCACGCTCATTCCCGGCGCGGCGGAAATCTGGAGCGACAGGCTTCCCGATACCGGACGCAGCGGCAGCCAGGCGGACGCCATCGCCTATGTCTGCGGGCGCGTTCCGTCCGCGGTAAAAATTGACACACTCGCCGCCCTTTCCGCACACAGCGGCGAAGACATCTACTATTACACCGACCATCACTGGACGACTCTCGGCGCATATTACGGATATTCAGCCCTTGCCGAAGCGATGGGGCTTGTCCCCTCAGCGCTGCCCGTAGCTTTTGAGGAAGTCTCCGGTTTTTACGGAACGGCATCCTCCGCCTGCGGACTCTCCCCCGCCGGGGGCGATACGGTATCCCTGCGCGTTCCGGAAGAAGCCGCCTCTTTTGTCCGCGTTTACAACGGCAGGGAGTGGAAGGACGGAACGCTTTACAGCCTTGACAAGCTCTCTGTCCGGGACAAATACACGGTCTTTCTCAACGGAAACGAGCCCCTGACCGTGATCGGCGGAAGCAATCCCGACGGTGAAAAGCTCCTTCTCGTGAAGGATTCCTACGCAAACTGCGAGATCCCCTACCTCTGCGGTCATTTTTCCGAGATCCACGTCGTCGACCTCAGATATTATAAGCAGAGCATTTCCGAATACATCGAAAAAAACGGTATAGACGCGGCGGTCGTAAGTTATTCCGTTTCAAACTTTTCAGAAGATACGAACCTGTTTTTCCTTACAAAATAACATCTTTACAGGAGGGCAAAAAATGAGCGAACGAAAAAAGGCCGCAATAATCGGCTGCGGAACCATCTCCGGCGCCCACGGCAAAAGCTATAAGCTTATCTCCGACCGTGTCGAGCTCAAGTATTTCTGCGATCTGATCCCCGAACGGGCAGAGGCCAGAAAAAAGGAATTCGGCGAAGAAAGCTCCGTTGTCACCACCGATTACAGAGACATTCTCCGGGACCCGGAGGTGGACATGATTTCCGTCTGTCTTCCCAACAGGCTTCACGCTCCGGTCACAATCGACTGCCTGAACGCGGGAAAAGACGTGCTCTGTGAAAAACCCGCCTCCACGAGCTACGAGCTTGCGCTTTCCATGAAAAACGCCGCCGACAGAAACGGCCGTATCCTCAACATCGGCGTTGTGAACCGCTTCAGCGCATCCGTCGAGCGCATCAAAAACCTCATCTCCTCCGGAGAAATCGGAGAACTCTATCAGATATACTGTTCCTTCCGGGCTTTCCGCAGCATTCCCGCCCTCGGGAAGTGGTTCACCACAAAGTCGGAGGCCGGCGGCGGCGCTCTCATCGACTGGGGCGTACACTTTCTGGATCTCATCGACTACTGCTGCGGCGGACTTGATCTGAAGACCGTCTCCGCGGTCTGCCATTCAAAACTCGGCCGCGATATTCCGGGATACCTCTACCGCTCCATGCACGCCGGTCCCCCGGAGCCGAACGGCACTTACGACGTCGAGGAGTATGTCACCGGGCTTGTTAGAACCTCCGGACCCGCGCTTACCATCAACGGCGCCTGGGCGCAGAACATCGACGAAGACGCGATGTTCGTGGAGTTTATGGGAACAAAGGGCGGAATAAAGCTTTTCTACGGAAGCAAATTCAAAGTTTTCACCTCCGCCGCAGGCGAACTCATCACCGTCGAACCGAAGTTCGAGCTCAACGACGCCTTCGCCGCAGAAATCGACGCCTTTGTCCGCTGCTGCGGCTCCCGCGAAAAGATCCGCTCCAATATCGACAACGTACTGACCACATCAAAGCTCATGGACGCTATTTACAGCTCCGCCGAACTCGGACAGGAGATCGGGATAAATTGATCGAATTTCTGACAAACTCCCCCGATGAGACCGAAGAACTGGGACGCCGTCTCTCCGAACACCTGGGAAATTCAAGGCTCATCGGCTTAACGGGCGAGCTCGGCGCCGGAAAAACCGTGCTGATCCGAGGAATGGCCAGAGCGCTCGGATATTCCGGGCCGGTGACAAGTCCGACCTTTGCCCTTGTCAACGAGTACCGCGAAGGCGGAAAACTCATTCTCTGCCACTTCGACCTATGCCGTATCGACTCCGACGGCCTTGAAGACATCGGATGGTACGATTACCTCGCTTCCGGCGCGCTCTGCGCCGCCGAATGGGCCGACAACGCTCCGGAGGAGTTCGATTCGGAGGACTGCATCCGCGTCACCGTCGAGGGCAGCGGCGACCTTCCCAGAAAGATTACCATAGAAAACGCAGATTGGAACTGACATGAAGCTTCTCGCATTTGAATCCTCGGCCGGACCCGCCTCCGTTTGTCTTGCCGAGGACGGAAAAATTCTGATAAGCACCCGGCGCAACGACGGACTGACCCACTCGAGAACCCTTCTCGAGATGGCCGAGCGCGTCCTGTCCGACGCGGGGCTCACTGCCCGTGACATCGACCTGTTTGCCGTTGCCGCCGGTCCCGGCTCTTTTACGGGGCTGAGGATCGGCATCGGTACGGTAAAGGGGCTTGCCTGGGGGGCGGAAAAGCCCTGTGCCGGAGTATCCACGCTTTTGGCAATGGCCCACTGCCACATTGAATGGCGCGGGCTGATCTGTCCGGCGATGGACGCCCGCCGCAGCCAGGTCTACACCGCGGTGTTCCGTTCCGACGGAAAAAGCGTCGAACGGGTCCTTCCCGACGCCGCGGTCGCGGCAGCGGAAGCCGCCCTCTCCGTTCCGGCGGACGAACCCATCCTCGTCTGCGGGGACGGTGCGGCGATACTCGCCCAGGCGCTTTGCAGCTTGGGCCGCGGAAACGTTTTCACCGCTCCGGCAAACACCGCCTTCCAAAGCGCGGAAGGCGTCGCCCTTGCCGCGCCGGAAGTCAAACCCGTTTCGGCCGCAGAGCTCATGCCCGTCTACCTGAGACTCAGTCAGGCGGAACGCGAACGCGCGGCAAAACAGGCTCATTCAAAGCCGGAGGCCGAAAAGTGAAAGAACTCACCATAAACAAAAACGACAGCGGTCAAAGACTTGACCGCTTTCTTTCTAAGTCCCTGCCCCATCTTCCGCCGTCGCTCCTGGCGCGGCTGATACGGAAAAAGCATTTCCGCGTCAACGGCAGACATGTTCCCCCCGACTTCCGTCTTTCCGAGGGCGACAGGCTTTCCATGTATCTCACCGACGAACAGCTCTGTAAGCCTCCGGAATCCGAAGAGTGGCGGCTCGTCAAGCCTGACGTTTCCGTCGCATACGAAGACGCTCACGTTCTCATTGCCGACAAGCCCGCGGGGCTCCTCTGTCACTCCGACAATGGCGGCAGTCCGGACACGCTGATAAACCGCATCCGCTGTCTTTTGGCTTCCCGCGGGGAGTGGGACCCCGGCGCGGAGCAGAGCTTCGTCCCTGCCCTTGCGAACCGCATCGACCGGAACACCTGCGGACTTGTCATCGCCGCCAAGTCCGCCGAAGCTCTCCGCGGGCTGAACGAACTCATCAAAGAGCGAAAGATCGGAAAATTCTACCTCTGCACCGTAAACGGCAGACCTGGTTTTTCCGAAAAAACCCTGACCGGCTGGCTTGAAAAGGACGAACGGACCAACACCGTCACCGTCTGCCGCTCTCCGGGGCCAAACCGGCTCACCGCGGTCACGAAAGTCCGCGTGCTCCGGTCCGACGGAAACCGCAGCACCCTCGAATGCGAGCTGCTTACCGGGCGCACCCACCAGATCCGCGCCCAGCTTTCCGACGCGGGCTATCCGATATGCGGCGACACGAAATACGGCCGCAGTTCCGACGGAAGGCGCGGACAGGATCTCTGCTCCTACAAACTGGTTTTCCCCGCGCTTTCCGGAGCGCTGTCCGGCGTTTCCGGAAAAACCGTGTGCTCACGCTTCGCCGCAAAATTCGACGTTCGGATGAAGTCCGAGGATAAAAGAGTATAACAGAGCATATCAAAGAAAAACAGAGCAATCCCGCTCGTCCCAAAGAATAATCAATTCTCTTTGCGTCTCGTCAAATTTCTTCCCGAAATATTGCGATTTTTCTTGACATTTGTAATGTAAAGAGATATACTATGTATCACTATGATTACACCCAGGGAAGAGGGGGAGGATAAATGTCCAAAGAGCTGATCGGTAAAACAAATCTTCGCGAAAGCGACCGGCTTTTACTTCATCTTCAAGATTA
>JAEDMJ010000011.1 GCA_016303065.1 Clostridiales bacterium | reverse complement strand
ACTATGTATCCAGCCGTTATTACGATCCTGAGATCGGTCGGTGGATTAATGCAGACAACGTTATAGCTGGTGTTGGTGGAAATGTAAAAGGGAGCAATTTATTTGTTTATTGTTTCAATAACCCCATAAACCTGGACGACCAAACAGGAAATTGGCCTAACTGGATAAAGAATACTGTTAAATGGGTGGCTAAAAATATTGTCAAGCCTGTTGGAAAACTTTTCAAAAGACCGTTTCGAAGGTTGACTTAACCTATTCCACTGGTATCAACGCAAGTGGAACCCCAGGTGCTTGGATTTTTAATGGACAAATTGGCGTATCTATGGATACTAAGGGAAATGTTGCGATCCAAGCTTCTGGCGGAGGGGGTATTACCGGAGGCGATCCTGGTATATCTATAACGCGCTATCAAATCGGTGGTTCAATAGCTGTACCCATTGAGGGGGTTCCTGTCGCGGCTGGTGGAAACGTAATGTTTATGCCGGCCCCGGAAAATAACACGGGATACTTTGGAATAACCGGAAATGTTGGATTAGGTACACCCGGTAAGGAGGTTCATGTTGAATGGGGAACAACGGTTACACAGCCGTATTTTCAGGTTAATATTTACGAGGCTGCGAGATATGTGTACATTGTAATTATGGAGTGGTAGATATGAACTTCAAACGAATTTATCTGTTTCTGTCATTGTTATTGTTGATTGTGTTTTTTACAAACGCAATAGAGGTAAATGCGATGGACACAGGTTTTTCTACGGAAGAAATTTCCGAAGAAAAGAAAACTGCATTTGTGTCAAATATTAACGTATCACTGTTAAGGGAAGAACCGGAAAAAAGTGGAATTCTGTGTTTCGATGTAAATGAACAGGGAATGATAGCAGTCGGCAACAAGGATTCCCAAAGTAAAAAGATTTGTATATACACGTCTCAAGGAGAGTTCTTGTATGGATATACGTTCAATTGTACTCAAAGTTTTTGTGTTGAATGGGATGAGCAACACGTTAATATTTATTTCATTCGCAGCGATGTGATAATATCGCTTGATTCAGACGGCAATATATTAGATATTAAGGCAGTACAAGATACGATTGATAACAACTCATACAGAAATTCGCTACTGTATTCAACAACTCGGACAGTTGGTAACACTACATATCTGATTAGAAATGACATGGGAATATTAAACTGGATTGCTTTCTCTTTTTCACAAATTGTCGCTGTTGATGCTGCGGGTACAGAATTTGTTATATATGATGTAAATTCAGTACAACTTGCAAAAATGATTGTTGCCGTCTGTTTTATTTGTGTCTGTGCTTTTGTTGCTGTCGCGGTTATTGCCAGGCAATTCATTAAGTTGAGGCGTGGTAATTAAATATCATACCAGCAGGCATTGCCTTCTGGAATCAAAAAGCAGTTTGTTGGTGTAGTTCCGACACCTTAAGCGGTGCTGCCAGGACATCGCGGTGTCAGGAGGTGTTCGGGGGAGTATATGTGCTTGCCGTCTGGGCCCAGGGAGACGTGATCGGGCTTGTAAACGGAAGCGGAGCGGGAACCGTGGGAGCCGCAAATCCGATACGCTGCAGCGGGAGTGTAAGACCTGCAGGTACCACAATGGGAGACTTGATAAATGCAGGTTCCGGTTCGACTTGTACACAAGCGTTTAAATCGGTTGTCATAAAATTGGATGGAGCGTATTAAAATGGCAGATATTACAGGAATTATGGATATGCTCGATTGGCATATGCCCCCTGAAATTCAATCCAGAGGAATAACATTGGCAAGAAATACGGAAACAATCATTCCGTTTATACAACCGTTAACACCAAAGCATAATAAAAATGTATGGGAAAATTGTGCTGCAATCATAGCGGAGAAAAGCGATGAAGATCTTAAGCCTTATTTAGTTGAATTGTTGGAATGGTTGCAGGATATGAATTGGCCGGGGGCTTTTTGCGTCTTAAGCAGGCTGCAAAAATACTCGGATAAAAATTCTGTCTGTAATGCAATAAATGTTTGTATTGAAAAAGCCCGAAAGAGTGGGGATGAGGTCTGGAAAAGCAACTTGTGTTTGCTTCTGCATAAACAGTAAAGTCAATCCTGAAGCGTAAAGGGATCACACCGGCAAGCATTGCCTTTGGTGGACAAATACGCTGCCGGTGCTGCCTATATAGCGAAAAATTTGTCGCATACAGGAAATTAGATTGAAAATACTATCGCAACAACAATACAAAAAGTTGTATCAAAAACACCTGCGAATCCGGAAAAACCATTTGAATCCGGAAAAACAGGTATTCAATATGGTGAAAATCCAACCCCATTGATTTCACAAAAAAATTTAGCAACATTGGATCCGCCGAGGATGGCAAATGCCGGAAAGCGTATGAAAAAAGCGCCGCAGATACTCCAAAAGAGTATCTGCGGCGCAGTTTCAGCTTTTTTTGACGGAACGGGAAGATCAATACATTCCCATGTCGCCGCCCATGCCGCCGCCTGCTGCGGGGGCCGGTGCGGGTTCGGGGATGTCTCCGACAAGAGCCTCGGTGGTGAGGATCATGCTGGAAACGCTGGCCGCGTTCTGAAGCGCGGAACGGGTGACCTTGGCGGGATCGACGATGCCGGCCTTGATCATGTCGCAGTAAACGCCGTTGAGGGCGTCATAGCCGAAGCCGATCTTGCGGGAGCTCTTGACCTTGTCGAGAATGATGCTGCCGTCGACGCCGGCGTTAGCGGAGATCTGTCTGATCGGAGCTTCAAGGGCCTTGATGACGGAACGGACGCCGGTGCGCTCGTCGCCTTCGGTGGTCTTGATGAGCTTTTCAACGGCCGCGATGGCGTTGATATAGGCTGTGCCGCCGCCGGCGACAATGCCCTCTTCAACGGCCGCGCGGGTGGCGTTGAGAGCGTCCTCGATGCGGAGCTTCTTCTCCTTCATCTCGGTCTCGGTCGCAGCGCCGACCTTGATGACGGCTACGCCGCCGGACAGCTTGGCAAGACGCTCCTGGAGCTTTTCCTTGTCGAAATCGGAAGTGGTGACTTCGATCTGAGCCTTGATCTGGCCGATGCGGGCCTTGATGTCGTCGGCATTGCCTGCGCCGTCGACGATGATCGTGTTCTCTTTGGTGATCTTGACCTGCTTGGCGCGGCCCAGCTGGCTCATGTCGGTCTCCTTGAGATCGAGGCCGAGCTCTTCGGAGATGACTTCGCCGGCGGTCAGGATGGCGATGTCCTTGAGCATTTCCTTGCGGCGGTCGCCGAAGCCCGGAGCCTTGACGCAGACGCAGTTGAGAGTGCCGCGGAGCTTGTTGACGATGAGGGTGGCGAGAGCTTCGCCTTCGACATCCTCGGCAATGATGACAAGCTTCTTGCCGGCCTGGGCGATCTGGTTGAGCAGGGGCAGGATGTCCTGAATGCTGGAGATCTTCTTGTCGGTGATGAGGATGTAGGCGTCGTCAATGACGGCTTCCATCTTGTCGTTGTCGGTGACCATGTAGGGGGAGATGAATCCGCGGTCGAACTGCATGCCCTCGACAACTTCGGAATAGGTCTCGGCGGTCTTGGACTCTTCCACGGTGATGACACCGTCGTTGGAGACCTTATCCATTGCCTCGGCGATCAGCTTGCCGATGAACTCGTCGCCGGAGCTGATGGAGGCGACTTTGGCGATGTCGGAGCTGCCGGAAACGGCGACGGAATTCTCTTTGATGGACGCGATGGCGGCTTCGACGGCGGCGCTGACGCCCTTCTTCATGATGACCGGGTTCGCGCCGGCGGCCAGGTTCTTCAGACCCTCGTGAACGAGCGCCTGGGCAAGGACGGTGGCGGTGGTGGTGCCGTCGCCGGCGATGTCGTTGGTCTTGGTGGCGACTTCCTTGAGAAGCTGCGCGCCCATGTTTTCAAATCTGTCTTCGAGTTCGATCTCCTTGGCGATGGTGACGCCGTCGTTAATGATCATCGGAGCGCCGAACTTCTTGTCGAGAACGACGTTTCTGCCCTTGGGGCCCATTGTGATCTTTACGGTGTCGGCGACTTTGTCAACGCCTGCGCCCAGAGCGCGGCGGGCTTCTTCGCCGTAAATAAGCTTCTTAGCCATTGTTGTTTCCTCCTGTTAAAAAAACTTTTTTTGATTACTCAACGATCGCGAGTATATCGTTCTGACGGACGATGGAGTATTCCTCGCCGTCGAGCTTGACTTCGGTGCCCGCGTACTTGCTGGTGATAACCTTGTCGCCGGGCTTGACGTACATGACGACGTCCTTGCCGTCGACAATGCCGCCGGGACCGACGGCGATTATCTCGGCAACCTGCGGCTTCTCTTTTGCAGAGCCGGTAAGAATAATTCCGCTTTTGGTTTTTTCCTCAGTCTCGACCATCTTGATGACGACGCGGTCAGCCAAAGGTTTCAGTGTCATTTTTAATTCCTCCCTTGAGTAGGTGATTTACTTCTTTGTATTAGCACTCAACAACCTTGAGTGCTAACGCTATATATAATAGTCAAATTTGGTCTAATTTACAATAACCAGATTGACCAAAATTGGCGGCTGTGAGGCGTTTGAATTTGGAATATTTCACAGATTTGTCAAAAAACTCCTGAAACAAAGAGAAAAAACGGGAAAATAAGGGTGAAGAGTGTGATTTTACAGGCGTTGACAACGGCATTTTTTAACTGTAAAATATATAAAATGCCGCCGGAGGCCGCGGGCTTTGGCGGAAAAGCACATAGAAGGGCGGAGTCGGAAATATGAGCACGCCGACAGGGAGGCTTGCGCCGAGTCCCAGCGGGAGAATGCACCCGGGAAATGTATTTGCGTTTTTGATGGCATGGCTTTCGGCAAGGTCAAAGAACGGGGCGGTAATTCTCCGCATAGAAGATCTGGACACTGTCAGGTGCACCGAAGAGTTTGCCGAGCTCATACGGAGCGATCTTAAGTGGCTGGGGCTGGAGTGGGATATTGAGGCGGAGCCGCAAAGGTACAGGGGCGCGGTGTACCAGGAAAAGCTGGACCGGCTTGCGGACATGGGGCTGGTGTTTCCCTGCTGGTGCACCCGGGGCAGTCTGAACGCTGCGCGCGCGCCGCACGCTTCCGACGGGCATTGGATATACCCCGGGACCTGCCGCGGGCTTACGGCGGCGCAGAGGGCGGAAAAACGGACTCCGCCGTCCTACCGTCTGCGCGTGCCGGACATGACAGTTTCGTTTGTTGACGGGGTTTACGGCGAAAGGAGCGAAAACCTTGCGCGGGAGTGCGGGGACTTCGTTCTGAAAAAGGCCGACGGAACATTTGCCTATCAGCTTGCGGTGGTGGTCGACGACATCGAAGGCGGAGTGACTGAGGTCGTCCGCGGGTGCGACCTTTTGGGGTCGGCGCCGCGGCAGATATACCTTACGAAGCTTCTCGGCGGAACTCCGCCGGAATATATGCACGTTCCGATGCTGTTGGGACCCGGGGGGCGAAAGCTTTCCAAAAGGGATCTGGATCTCGATCTGGGTGAGCTCAGAAAGGTCATTTGTCCGGAAAGGATGATCGGTGAGCTTGCGTTCCGGGGCGGGCTCATAGACCGTTCCGAACCGGTGTCGGCAAAGGAGCTTGCCGCGGAATTCAGGCCGGAAAAGCTTTCCAAAAACGACGTGGAGCTTGGGCGCGATTTCTGCGGCTGTCTTCTGGACTGAGATGAATCACTGAGATTGTTTGTATATGACAATCTTCAGATATACATGGCAATGCTGCCAGCAGAATTCAGATTATCTTTTTATTCATATACGTTTCTCCTGTCCGTAAACTTCAAAGTTTCTATTATTATCTCATTTTGCTATCTGCATAAATAAAGCATATAACAAAAATGTAACTGTTTCTATTCACATATGAAAGAAACGCCCGAACATTTCTGTTCAAGCGTGATTGATCGCAATGCGTTATCATATGACCACCGCCAATTTCTCATCGGAGTTCGGCGGAAAAGCATACAAAAGCGGCTTTCTCTGCAGCGCTTTTCGCGAGAACTGAGAAAGCCGCTTTTGCGTCCGTTTGGATTATTCCAGAGTATAGCTTCCGCGGATGAAGACCGAGGAAGCTTCCGACGCGGTAAGCCCGCATCCGTCCCCGGCGGATATGTAGAGGGTGTTTTGTTCAAGCCCGGCGCCGTCGTAAAGCTCGCTTCCGGCGGGAACATCCAAAAGCCCGGCAACGCAGACGGCGCTTCCGCTGCGGAGGAACAGCTCCGCTCCGTCGGAGCAGACGAGGGTCTGACCGGAGGCGACGCTCACCGTGCGGAACACGTCCGCGTCAGAGGAGGCGGAGACCTCCACTGACATCAGACGCTCGTTTATGGCTGATTCGAGAAGGGCGACATAGGCTTCGTTTTCGAGCGCGCTGCCCGTCTCGGTGTTGAATTCATCCACAATGGCGGTGAGCTGTGACTTGTAGTCGGCAAGCACTGAGTCAAGATTTGCGGCTTCGGTTTTCGCCGCTTCGGCAACAGCCGCGTCGATAAGCGCTTCGACGCTGGGCTGGAACTTTTCTTCCAGATAGCTCTTGGTGATGAGCGGGTCGGATGCGGTGCCCTCTCCGCTTGCAAGGGCAAAAAGTCCGCCGGAAACGGCGAGCACAAGTATCAGTCCGACAGTAAGTAAGACAGCACGCCTTTTTTTCATTGCAGGTGACCTAACCTTTCTTTTGAGTTTATAAGGTTGTTTCAAGCCCGAAGCTGACGGCGAGCGCGCCGTCGATTCGGTTCATGAGTCCGTCGTCGATGCGGCCCATGTGTTCCTTCAGTCTTCGTTTGTCGATCGTACGGATCTGTTCAAGAAGCACGACGCTGTCCCGCGAAAGCCCGCAGGTCTGACCTGTGAGTTCGATGTGCGTCGGAAGCTTCGCTTTGTTTGTCTGCGACGTGATCGCTGCGGCGATCACAGTCGGGCTGTATTTGTTTCCGACATCGTTTTGTACTATCAGTACGGGCCGGACGCCGCCCTGTTCGCTGCCCACTACGGGGCTCAGGTCGGCGTAAAAGATGTCGCCCCTTCTGACGCTCTGTTCCACTTGTTTCACGCTCCGGTAAATTTATTCGGATCGGGTCCGAAGCTATTGTGCCAATTATCGGAGGGTTCTAAACATGGAAGCCGCCTTTTTTGTTTTTTATTTCCGCGGCATGCCCCCTGTACCATTCTATTCCGAAAGGGCGGCCGGGTGCGGGGGAAGCTATTTTGCGTTCAGAAAAACGCGGGGGACTCTTCTTCCGACGCGGCAGAGCAGTTCGTAATTGATGGTCCCGGAGAGCATGGCGACATGCTCGGCGCTGAGCCCTTCGCCGATTATAACGGCCTCGTCGCCGGGACGGACGCCGAGCCCGGTCACATCGAACATCGTCATATCCATGCAGACCCTTCCGACGACCGGACAGACTTTTCCGCCGATCAGAGCGATCCCCCTGTCGGAAAGGTTGCGGCCGAAGCCGTCGGCATAGCCGAGACACACGACGGCGATGTCGGCTTCTCTTTCGAGCTTTTTGGCGCCGTAGCTGACGGTGGCGCCGGCAGGGTATTTTCTGACCTGGGAAACGACGGATTTCAGTGTCATGACCGGCCTCAGACCGACGCCGGAGAAAATTGACTCAGCGGAACTGTCCGGAACGCATCCGTAAAGAACGATGCCGAGCCTCACGGAGTCAAGGGCAAATTCCGGGTGGCGAAGGGCGGCGGCGCTGTTGCAGCAGTGCCTGACGGGGAGCCTAACGCCCAGGGCTTCCGCTTTGCGGCATACTTTCGTGAAAAGCCCGTACTGCCTTTCCGTCAGACTGTCGCAGGGCTCGTCCGCGGTTGAAAAATGCGTGAACGCTCCGGCGACCTTTATCCCGGGAAGCCGGGAAATCCGCTTCATTTCATCTGCCGCTTCGTCGAGAAGCTCTTCGGAGTGCGCCGCAATGCCGAGACGGCCCATGCCTGTCTCGAGCTTTATGTGTACGGACACGTTTTGCCCCCTGTCGGAGAGGGCTTTTGCGGTTTCATAATCCGTCACCGCCGTCATTATTCCGAGCTCCGCAAGCTCTGCGGCGTACTCGGGGGGAGTGTTGCCGAGAATGAGTATCGGTGCGGAGACTCCCGCGCGGCGGAGGCTTGCCGCTTCATCGAGATTGCTCACGGCGAAAGAGTTTGCGCCGAGGGCCTCCAGCTCCGGTGCGACGGTTTCCGCGCCGTGACCGTAGGCGTCGGCTTTTACGACTGCGGTTATCCCCGCAGAGGCGGGAATGCGGCTGCGGAGCAGAGTGTAATTATCTCTGAGCGCGCGGAGGTCGATCTCCGCCCAGGTTCTTCTCAAAAAATCCATTTGAATGCCTTCTTACTGATTTGTTCCCTGCCGGTCGTTTCCCGGCAGAGCGGTTGCCGCGGATTCGGAGAATTTCGCGGTCATGACGGATCTTCCGTCAAAAAATACTTCCGCCGACACGGGCAAAAGCGTTTCCGTGTCGAGGGTGATGCGATGCATGAACTCGTCTCCGTCAACCTCGCTCCAGACGCTCAGAGAGAGAAGCTGTCTGCCTTCTTCGGTAAAGAGGCATATCGCTTCGTAGTTCCCCGTGGAAAGGGCGGCGAGCATATCCGGCAAAAGCTTTACCGGCGTAGCGCCGGTTCCGTCAAGGCTTTGGGGAAGAAATACCGCGTCGCCGAAAGAGAGCTCGAGACTCTCTCCGTCGGCAGTCATGGTGAGCCCGGCCATGGAGAGCGGTTCCTTCACGGTGACGGTATGGGTGTTTTCGGAGTACCGATGGATCAGGACATAGTCCGTAAGGTAGTCGCCGTGGTCGAGCGTCACGCTGGCAACGGAGGAATATGAGCTCAGCGAACCGTAAAATGCGGAAACTCTGTCTGCGTGCTGCGCGGTATTCTCTCCGCAGGCGGAGAGAAGCATCATAAGTGTGAAAAGCGTGACGGCGACACGTTTTTTCACGGATCTTTACCTCGTTTTTTGTTTTTGGATTATCTGCCTCGGCAGAGCCGGAGCGCTTCCGGGATGAGCGCAAGCATATCTCCGGGGGTCATTCCGACTTCGCCGTATTTTTGAAGGGCAAGGTCGCCGGCGAACCCGTGGACATACACCGCCGCGGCGGCCGCGGAAAAGCTGTCCGCCCCCTGGGCGATGAAAGCGCCGGTAAGCCCGGCGAGAAGATCTCCGCTTCCGCCGCGGGCCATGCCGGGATTTCCCGTGCTGTTGACAAAAAGTCTTCCGTCGGGGGCGGCGACGGCGGTTCCGGGGCCTTTGAAAACCACGACGGCTCCGAATTTTTCCGCGCAGCGCAGCGCGGCGGAAGCCCTTGACTCTCCCGGACTCCGTCGGAAACCGAGGCGGGCAAGCTCGCCCTCGTGGGGGGTCAGGACAAGGTCGCGTCCCGACAGTTTATCTATATGATTTTCAAACGCGTTTATGCCGTCGGCGTCAAGAACGACGGGGACGGCGCTGGCGGCCACAAGCCTGTGTACGGCTTCTTCCGTGCCGGGGGATCTTCCGAGTCCGCAGCCGAGAACCAGAACGTCCGCCCCGGAGAGCCTGCCCAGGACGGCGGGGAGCGCTTCGGGAGTTATACGGCCGGATTCGTCGCAGGCGACGGGAAAGGCCATCGCTTCGACGGTCTTGACCGCCAGGATTGGGTATACGCTTTCGGGGACGGCCAGAAAGACAAGTCCGGCTCCGCCGCGGACTGCGGCGGACGAGGCGAGATAAGCCGCCCCGGTGTACCCGGTGCTTCCGCAGAGGCAGAGCACGGTCCCGTAGTTTCCCTTATGGCTTTCCGAGGCGCGCGGAGGCAGAATTTTTCTGACCAGGTCGGCGCCGTTTGCCGTCGCGTTCATTCGTCCAGGGATTCGCCGGAGGCGTTTTTCGGCTCCATGACGGCGCGGGGAACGAAAGTCCTTATGCCGTCGCGCATCTTGCGCGGAGGCTCGAAATAGAGAAGCGTTTTTTCGCCTTTGCCGTTGTCATAAATCGCAAACCACTTCAAATCGTCCGAGCGGCCCGAGGAAAAGTCGAGCGTTCTGCGGATGTTTCTGTCCCGGAGCCTTGAGGCGTGCTCGCTCTTCACCGGGGCGAGTATTTCAAACTTTTTGACGTCGGCATTCAGAACATTGCGCCGTCTCTCGCGGGAGGTTATTCTGTCGATGTCGAGCTCGTTGTTTGTAAGAATGTATTCGTATTCGACCTCGAATTCTTTATATGCAAAGAACACGCCAACTCCCACCGCGCAGATTATGATCAGAGAGAAAACTCCGACGAAATACAGCGCCGCGGCCATGACCGCGATGGCGGCAAGCGCGATAAGCGCCTTGTAAAGAAACTGCTTCGGTCCGTTTTTTCTTTTTACGAGATATTCGTTGAAAATGTCACTCATTTTGTGACCTCCGGCTATCGTTTGTCAGAATATATTATAGCATACCGTGCGGAAAAATGAAAGTGCCGTGTGAAAACTATTTGTATCGCAGATGTATCAGACTTGCAAATTATCGCCGGGAAAGGTATAATAAGTGCGTGAGAGGGGGCTTTTGAACTTGAAGCGTGTTGAAAACGGTGAATACGTCCGGCTTGGAAAGGAGTTTCTTCCGATCTCCGCGCACGATATGGAGCTGCGGGGCTGGGAAGACTACGATTTTCTGTATGTCTGCGGCGATGCGTACGTGGATCACCCCTCTTTCGGAGCGGCGATAATCTCCCGGGTGCTGGAGGCGGAGGGCTTCCGCGTGTGCATGTACTGCCAGCCGGAATTTGAAAACGGAAAAATGAAAATGCCCTTTGCAAGGCCGCGCCTCGGGGTGCTGGTGAGCTCGGGAAACATTGACTCAATGGTCGCCCACTACACCGCGGCGCGCCGCGCAAGAAGCGAGGACTGGTATTCGCCCGGGAAAAAGATGGGTCTTCGGCCGGACAGGGCCGTGATCGTTTATTCACGGGAGATAAGAAGGATCTTCGGGGATATTCCGATCATTATCGGCGGGCTTGAGGCGTCCCTGAGGAGGTTTGCCCACTACGACTACTGGGACGACGCTGTGCGCCCTTCGGTTCTTGCGGATTCAAAAGCGGACATACTGTCGTACGGAATGGGTGAAAGATCCGTTCCGGAGATCGCAAAGCTTTTGGACATGGGCGTTCCGCCGGAGCGCATCACGGGAGTCCGCGGGACATGCTATATCTCCAAAACGCGCGGAGCGGGACCCTTTGAGGCGATTGAGTGCGCGCCCTTTGAAAAGTGCCGCGATCTTTCAACGGAGGCGGGAAGGCTCGAATACGCCAAAGCCTGCCGCCTTCAGTACCGCGAACACGACCACTCGTCCGACAAGGCCATTGTTCAGCGCCACGGGGACATATATATCGTCCAGAACCCCCCGGCTCTGCCTCTTACAACGCCGGAGATGGACTGGGTATATTCCCTGCCCTACTGCCGCGAATGGCACCCGTCCTACGCCGCGGCGGGCGGAGTTCCCGGCATTGACGAGGTGAAATTTTCGATCACGCACGTGCGCGGGTGTTTCGGAAACTGTTCGTTCTGTTCGATCGCTTTCCACCAGGGAAGATATATCCAGACCAGAAGCCGGGAATCGGTCCTCAGCGAGGCGCGGCTTTTGACGACGCTTGCGGATTTCAAGGGTTATATCCACGACGTCGGCGGTCCGACGGCGAACTTCCGGCGCCCTTCGTGCGACGGACAGGAAAAACGGGGGCTCTGCCGGGACAGAAGCTGTCTTTCTCCGAAACCGTGCCCGAATTTGAAGGTTGATCACTCGGACTATCTTCGGCTTCTGACGGAGCTGAGGGCGATCCCGGGCGTCAAAAAGGTGTTTGTCCGCTCGGGAATAAGATTTGACTATCTCATGGCTGACCCCGACGACAGCTTTTTCCGCGCCCTCGTCAGGCACCACATCAGCGGACAGCTTAAGGTCGCGCCGGAGCACTGCTCTTCGGAGGTGCTGGGATACATGAACAAGCCGGACTTTTCGGTGTTTGAAAGCTTCAAAAAGAAATACGAGGAGGAAAACCGCCGTCTCGGGCTTAAACAGTATCTTGTGCCGTACCTTATGTCGTCCCACCCCGGAAGCGGAATCAAAAACGCCGTGGAGCTTGCCCGGTACCTCCGGCGGGAAAAGATCAATCCGGAGCAGGTGCAGGATTTCTATCCGACTCCGGGCACCGTGTCCACTTGTATGTTTGCCACGGGAATCGATCCCAGAACCCTGAAGCCGGTCTTCGTTCCCAGAACGATGGGGGAAAAGGCCTGGCAGCGGGCGCTTTTGCAGTCGAAAGAGCCTCGGAACCGCGAGCTTGTGCGTGCGGCGCTTATTTCCGCCGGAAGGCGAGACCTGATCGGCAGCGGGCCGGAGTGCCTGATCCCGGACGACGGAAAGAGCCGTCGGGAACCGGAGGAAAGGGCCGGGAAGAACCGTCCGGCCAAAAAAGCGGAGCAAAGCGGCCGCCCCTCAAGGTACGGAAAAGCCTCTGGCGCGAAAAAACAGACGAAAAATAAACGGACAAAGCGCTGAATCCGCCCCTGAGGCCATGAACAGCGGCTTGGACGGGGCGCGGATACGGCCCTGTATGCCGCGGTGAAAAAACGGCGGAAGCGACTGTGTGAAAACAGAAAGTGTGCATATTCCGAAAGGAATATGCACACTTTTTTGTCCTGAAAGAGGGTCTTATTCGCTTCTCAGAGCGACGACGGGGTCCTTCTTTGCGGCAATGCGGGAGGGGATCACGCCGGCGAAAAGGGTGAGGAGCACGCTTATCGCGATGAGGATGACTCCGGCCAGCGGGGGCAGGCTTGCGCCGAGAATCTGAATTCCCGTAAGAGCTCTGATTATGATGTTGATCGGGATGCAGAGCAGCACCGTGACGCCGATGCCGAGCACGCCCGAGGAAAGACCGATTATTGCGGTCTCGGCGTTGAAAACGCGGGAAATATCGCGCTTTGACGCGCCGATGGAGCGGAGAATGCCGATCTCCTTGGTGCGCTCGAGAACGGAGATATAGGTGATGATTCCGATCATGATGGAGGAGACGACAAGCGAGATGGAAACGAACGCAATCAGCACATAGGAGATGGCGTTGATGATCGTTGTGATGGAGGACATGAGAAGCGCGACGTAGTCGGTGTAGCGGATGACGTTGCCTTCCTTCCCCTCTTCAATCATGCGGTCGTTGTAGTCTTCGATCAATCCGGATATGGAATCCTTTGCCTCAAAGGTCGAAGCGTAGATGTCGATGCGGCTCGGAGAGTTTACGTCGGCGGTTTTGAGAATGCCGAGGTTGCCCTCATACGTTGCGTCGGACACGGCGGCGTTCATCTGTTCGGTGAACATGGCGAGGATCTGCTCCTCGGTCATGGAGGAGAACATTCCGCTGAGCTGCATCTGGGTCGTTTCGTCGAGCGTGGACATATAGGCGCGGACATCGTCCATGGTGTAGACTTTTTCCTCGGTTTCGTCGGGGAAGGGAAGTCCGGTGAAGATGTCGGTTTCGGGGTTTTCGCGCTGGGCCTTGACGGCGGCGCTGTTCTCCGTGGCGTCGATTATGTATTTCTCAAGGTCGGAGGTATAGCCGATGGCTCCGTCCATGGAGGAAGCCACCGCGTCCTCGTTGGGGCGGATGACGCCGACGATTTTGATGGGCAGTCCGTTTTCAACGAGCTCCGCCATTTTGTCCTCGTCTTTGCTGACGTCGACGAAAACCCCGGTATCGGCGTCTTCCGCAAAGGTGTCCGCGGTGATGACGAGGCGGAACTCCTTATCCATAAGCTCTTCGTAAGAGTAGGCTGTGGTTTCGCTCTCATGGGTTTCACCGGCAAGGATTTTGTTGAAAAGCTCCTCCGCGGTCTTCTGGTCCTTGATTCCGAGCGTGTAGAGAACAAGGTCGGAGATCTCGTTGTTTCCGTTTACGATCAGAACGACTTCGTCGTATTTTTCGGGCCAGCGGCCTGCGACGACGTCGTACTGGGTGTCGAGAAGCTCCTGATTTTCCAAAAGCTGTTCCCAAACGTCAAGCCCGTACATTGAGCTTGCCATGGCAGTGTACTGGGAGCTCATGCTTCCGCCTATGGCGGAGAACATCATGTCGACCATGGGGCTGGGGTTGACCTTGACGACTCCGCCGGAAGTGTCGGCGGAATATATGTTGAGGTCGATGTCATAGCTGTACTTGATGAAACTGACGTATTCGTCGAAACCGCTGTCTCCGCTTTCGAGAAATTCCTTGAACGAGACAAGGTCGTTGCTCTGAACCTCGGATACAAAGGAGTTGATGAGCTCACCCATCATATCGTTGGAGTACACCATGTTTTCGTCGCGTTCGGTTTCTTCGCCGCCGCCGGAAGAGCTGTTTTGCATTGAAGAGAGAAATCCGCTCAGATCTATGGTTTCGGACTCGATAGTCAGAGGATAGGTTGAAAGCGTGTCTTCCTGGACCCGGTTGATATACTCGCTGACGCCGTTGGAAAGCGAGAGGATGAGCGCGATGCCGATGATGCCGATGCTTCCGGCAAAAGCCGTCAGGAAGGTCCGCGCCTTTTTGGTCATGAGGTTGTTGAGCGAGAGGGAGGCTGCGGTGAAAATGCTCATGGAAGGCTTTTTCAGAGGCTTTTCGTCGGACGCTGCGGGCGTTGAATATTCGGCGGACTCGCAGGGGTCGCTGTCGCTGACGATCTGGCCGTCGAGAAGGCGGATTATGCGCGTTGAATACTGCTCGGCAAGATCCGGGTTGTGCGTCACCATGATGACGAGCCTGTCGGAGGAGATCTTTTTGAGAATATTCATGATCTGGACGCTTGTTTCGGTGTCAAGCGCGCCGGTCGGTTCGTCGGCGAGGAGGATCTCCGGGTCGTTGACAAGGGCGCGGGCTATTGCGACGCGCTGCATCTGGCCTCCGGACATCTGGTTGGGCTTTTTTCTGAGCTGGTCTCCGAGTCCGACGAGTTCAAGTGCCTCCTTTGCGCGGCGCCGCCTTTCGGACTTTGAAACGCCGGTCAGAGTGAGCGCCAGCTCGACGTTGGAAAGCACGCTCTGGTGGGGAATGAGGTTGTAGTTTTGGAACACAAAACCGACGGAATGGTTGCGGTATGCGTCCCAGTCGCGGTCGGAAAACTCTTTGGTCGATCTGCCGTTTATTGAAAGATCGCCGGAGGTGTAACGGTCGAGACCGCCGATGATATTCAGAAGAGTCGTTTTTCCGCAGCCGGAGGGACCGAGAATCGAGACGAACTCATTGCTTCTGAATTTCGCGTTGATACAGCGAAGAGCTTCAACGGTGGTGTCGCCCATTACATAGTTTTTGGTTATATCTTTGAGTATAAGCAAGACTGTAAATCTCCTTTCATAGAATCCGGCGATATTATAATCTGTCAATATTAACTCTGTTTTAACGGGGGCTGGTCATTTAATTAAATTTGTGTTAAAATAGAACCGCTTATTTTTGACTGAAGACGCGGGAGGGATATGGAATGTTTACCGTTCTTGTCGTTGAGGATGACAAAAACACGAGAAGACTTATGGAAACTGTGCTTTGCCAGAACGGATACAGCGTGGTGACTGCGGAGGACGGCGTTGAGGCGCTTGAAAAGCTGGACGCCCACCATATCGATATCATCTTGCTGGACGTGATGCTGCCCCGGATGGACGGTTTTGCCCTGACAAGGGAGCTTCGCGAGGCAAAAAACGGAATACCGATCCTTATGGTCACGGCCCGGGAGACTCAGATGGACAAGCGCCAGGGATTTCTTGCCGGGACGGACGATTATATGGTGAAGCCTGTGGACGAACAGGAGATGCTTCTGCGCATCGCCGCGCTTTTGCGGCGGGCGGGAGTCGCCTCGGACAGAAAGCTGAAGGTGGGTCAGACCGTCCTTGACTACGATGCGTTCACCGTGACGGACGCCGGAGGCAGCCATGAGCTTCCGCAGAAGGAATTCCTGCTCATTTTCCGGCTGCTTGCCAATCGGGGGCGGATTTTCACGCGGCGTCAGCTTATGGACGAGCTGTGGGACATGGACTCCACGACGGACGAACGCACCGTGGACGTGCATATAAACCGGCTTCGCGAGCGTTTCCGCGACAACCGGGATTTTGAGATCGTGACCGTTCGGGGGCTCGGATACAAGGCCGTTTCCGAGGCGGAGGACAGGGCATGAAACGGATACACAGCGTTCGCATCGCGCTTATCGGCTTTGTACTGGTCATAATGCTCCTTTCCGGAACGATCGGCGGCAGCATACTGCTCATACTGAACCGGCTGGGGCTTATGAGTATTTTCCGGCTCAGGCCGATACTCGTGCTCGGTGTGAGCTTTACGACCAGCATTGTAATCGGCGTGGCGCTTGCGGCGGTCGTGACGCAGCGTTTTCTCCGGCCGATAAGCGAGCTTTCGGACGCCGTAAAGCATGTTGCGGGCGGCGACTTTTCCGTCCGCGTCCCGGAGCACGAGAGTGTCGGCGAGATAAACGAGCTGTGCCGCAGCTTTAATACCATGAGCGGGGAGCTTGCCGGGACGGAGCTTTTCAGAAACGACTTCATAAACAATTTTTCGCACGAGTTCAAAACGCCGATCGTTTCCATCCGCGGTTTTGCAAGACAGCTAAGGCGGGGGAACCTCTCCCCGGAGGTCAGGGACGAGTATCTTGAAATAATCGAAACCGAGGCCGACAGGCTTGCCAGAATGTCATCAAACGTGCTTTTGCTTTCAAAATATGAAAACCTCAGCATAGTCAGCAATATTACGGAGTTCAGTCTCGACGAGCAGATAAGGCGCTGCATACTCCTTTTTGAGAGGGAGTGGACGGAAAAAAAGCTCGAGCTTGAAATCGAGCTCGAGCCTGTGACATATCTGTTCAACGAGGAGATGCTGTCCCATGTCTGGAACAACCTGATCTCCAATGCAATACGCTTTTCGCCGCCGGGAGGAACACTCCGCATCTGGTGCGGGATGGAGCGCGGACGCGTGACCGTGAAGGTGAGGGACTGCGGACAGGGCATAAGCCCCGAATCGCTCGACCGGATCTTCGACAAGTTCTACCAGGGCGACACGTCCCACCGTTCGGAGGGAAACGGGATCGGACTTGCGCTTGCAAAGCGTGTGGTGGAGCTTGCCGGGGGCAATATACTTGTGACAAGCGAAGCCGGGAGGGGCAGCGAGTTTACCGTGCGCCTTCCTGTTCGCAAGCGCGCTTTTTAAGCTCTCTGAAAAGCGAGACAAGAAGGGGGAGCGCGACGGCAAAGGCGAGCACGTCGGCCACGCACTGGGAATAGACGACTCCGCCGAGACCGAAAAGGGCGGGCAGGATCAGCACCACGGGGATGAACATGAGCCCCTGGCGGGACATGGCGAGAAGCGTTGCCCGGAAGACTTTTCCGATGTTCTGCAGCGCCATGTTTGTCATGATCGTCACGCCCGTGAGCGGGAGGGCGGCGCACTGGGCGCGGAGCGCGGCGGCGCCGATACGGATGACGGTTTCGTCGTCCCTGAAAATGCCGATGATCCAGGGGGCAAAGATTATGCCGGCGGCGGCGATTGCCACGAGAACGGTGACGGAGACCTTGAGGCAGAAAAGGATGGCTTTCCTGACGCGGCCGTAGAGGCCGGCGCCCCAGTTAAAGCCGCAGACCGGCTGGAACCCCTGGCCGAAGCCGATGAGGGCCGAAGTGGCAAACTGCATGAGCTTTGAAACGACCGTCATCGCGGCGATTGCGGCCTCCGCGCCGCAGATCCCGGCGGCGCGGTTCAGAAACGCGGTTGCAACGCTGGAAAGCCCCTGGCGGAAAAGGGACGGCGTGCCGCCGATGAATATTTCCCTGTAATATTTCCATTCAAAGCGATAGTTTCGGAGCCTGATCTTGAGACTGTCGCTTTTTGCCGTTGCGACAAGGAGCAGGCAAAAGCTCAGAAGCTGGCTTATGACGGTTGCGAGCGCCGCTCCGCTGACGCCCATGTCCAGGACGCTTATAAAGAGCGGGTCGAGACCCACGTTCACGACGGCGCCGACTCCGATCCCGATCATGGAGTACAGGGCGTTGCCCTGGAAGCGGAGCTGGTTGTTCAGAACATAGGACGAAGCCATGAACGGCGCGCCGAGCAGGATCCATTTCATATAGCTCACCGCGTGGGGACGGATGAGCGCGGTGGAGCCGAGAACTTCGGCGATCGGCTCCGCAAAGAAAAGCGCTGTAAAAGCCAGCAGTCCGGTGAAAACAAAGGATGTGAAAAAACCGACGGAGGCCATTTTTGACGCGGAGCCGGGGTCGCCTTTGCCCAGCGCGCGGGAAATATAGTTTCCGGAGCCCTGACCGAAGAAAAAGCCCACGGCCTGGATAAGCGCCATGACGGGAAAAACGACTCCGACGGCGCCGGTCTGGTCGTTGCCGAGGTTGCTGACAAAGAAAGTGTCGGCAATGTTGTAAAGCGCCGTCACCAGCATGCTGATGATCGTCGGGACGGCCAGACTGCAGATGAGTTTTTCAACGGGTCTGGTCGTCATTTTTATGAGTTTTGCATTCTGTGCGTCTTCCGTTGTGATTTCCCCGCTTTCAGGCTTTCATAAGTTTGAGTTTGATAAGCAGTCCGGACAGACGGGTTCCGCCCGGGAGCATATCGAGATCCTTTTTTCTGACGCCGCGGACCAAAAGCAGCGCCAGCGCATAGACGATTACGGCGATGAGTATGGCAAGCACCGTGGCGACGCGTTCGGGAAGGATGAGATCAAGTCCCTTCTGTGACCAGAATGCGGCAAAGCCCATGGCGATGCCGGCAACGAAGGGCTTTACAAACCAGCGGAAAACGCGGAGCTTTTTTCTGCCGGCGCGTCCGACGCTTCTGAAGAGGAAGACGGAGTTGACGGCGACCATCACGATATAGCACGCCAGCGTGCCCACCGGCGCGCCGTTTATGCGGATGGCGGGTATTCCGACGAGAATATAGTTTACGCCGAGCTTTACCGCTCCGCCCACGGCCATGGAGATGAGGGGGAGCTGCGTTTTTCCGGTGGACTGTATGAGTCCGGTCATGACGGTTGAGATGCTTGTGAAATATGACGCGACGGCAAGAATTTTCAAAATCGGGATGACCATGCCGATCTCATCAAGTCTGGCGGGATAGAGAAGGCGGCAGATGGGTTCGGCGAGGGCAAAGAGGCCGATGGAGGCCGGGACTGCGAGTATGTTGACGACCTTGAGCGAGCGTTCCACGGTGCGTTTTGCCGAACGGAGCTTTCCGGTAACAAAATAGCCCGAAAGAGCCGGGAGAATGCTGACGTTTATTGACGAGATTATGGACGGAGCAAGGTTGAAAAGCGACTGGGCATAGCCCTTGTATGCGCCGTAAGCCTTGTTGGCCGCCGCGTCCGTCAGGCCGGAGCTTATCAGGCGGTCGAATATGAGGAAAAGGTCGAGAACGCCCGTCAGGTTGACGACGACCGAGCTCAGGGCGATGGGGATTGCCAGACGCCAGAAGCGTCCGAGTATGCGAAAGGAGGTGCGGGGGGTCTCGCCGTCTTCAAGAGCGCGTTTTTTGATTTCCCTGCGTTTGTCCGAGAGAAAATAGGCGGCGAGCATGACCGATGCGCCGATGACGACGCTCAGCGAAGTTCCGGAAATCGCTCCGGCGGAGATGACGTCGTCGCCCTTCCCCATGTCGCGGAGAAGAAGCGTAAATCCGATACCGATAAGAAGCTTGAACAGGGCTTCGATGACCTCGGAAAGCGCGGAGGGGCGCATATCGTGAAGTCCCTGGAAAAATCCGCGCAGCAGACAGCTCAGGGACAGAAAAAATATTGCCGGCGAAAGGGCCATGATACTCAGCGCGGCGGGAGGATTGTCCAGGCGGACCGAAAAAATGTTCGCTCCGAAATACATGACGCAGGTTCCGAGCAATCCGACAACGGTGAACATGACGCAAAGGATGCGGAAGGTCTTTCTCGCCTCCGCCCAGCGTCCCAAAGCGGCGGATTCGGAGATCATCTTTGAAACGGCAACGCTTCCGCCGGAAATAAAGATCGTCAAAAGCAGGGTGTATATCTCAAACGCAGTACTGAAATACCCTAAAGCTGCGTCTCCGAGAATGTTGGCAAGCGGAATTTTATATACGACTCCGACGATTTTAACTATGAAGTTTGACAAAACCAAAAGCAGCGCACCGGAGGCAACGCTTCGTGCAGTTTTCTCTTCCAAGTTCTTTCCTTCTTTCGGGAGCTTTGAGTGCACCAAATCCATTTTATATTATATCATGAATTTGTGTATAGTTTGTGTATGAAATTCCCGACCCCTATTGACTTTTATCTGATTTTAGGGTAAGATAACTAACATGCGGTGTTATATGCAAATAAAAGAAAGCTGGTTTTTCCAAAATGGACACTTCTGTATTTGAGCGTTATGAGTCCGAGGTAAGATCGTACTGCCGAAGCTTTCCGACGGTTTTCAGCCGCGCAAAAGGCAGCATTCTGACCGACAGCGAAGGCCGCGACTACATAGACTTTTTTTGCGGCGCGGGCGCGCTGAACTACGGGCACAACAACGGGTATATTAAGCGCAAGGTTATCGAGTACATGGAGAACGACGGCGTCGTTCACGCTCTCGATATGTACACTGAGGCAAAATCGGATTTTATAGACTTTTTTGAAAAGCAGGTTCTGATCCCCAGGGGTCTGGACTATAAGCTCCAGTTCCCGGGGCCCACGGGCACCAACGCCGTGGAGGCGGCTCTCAAGCTTGCGAGAAAGGTGACGGGCAGAAGCGGGATTTTTGCCCTTATGGGCGCGTTCCACGGAATGACTCTCGGCGCGCTGTCTCTTACGACGGACGCCGGTTCGAGAAAGGGCGCGGGAGTTCCCCTCGGAAACGTGACGCATATTCCGGCGCCCTATATGTTTGAGGGGCTGGACGTTGTAAAATATATGCAGACCCTTCTGGACGACGATCACTCCGGCGTCGAAAAGCCCGCCGCGCTCATTATCGAGACGGTTCAGGCAGAGGGCGGAATATATGTCTTTGACAACGAATTTCTCCGCGGCGCCGAAAAATTCTGCCGCGACAACGGAATTCTGCTCATTGTCGACGACATTCAGGTCGGCTGCGCCAGGACGGGGACCTATTTTTCCTTTGAACGGGCGGGAATCGTTCCGGACATTGCGGTTCTTTCAAAATCCATCGGCGGATACGGAATGCCGTTTTCGCTCGTGCTTTTGAAGCCGGAGCTTGACAAGTGGCTTCCGGGAGAACACAACGGCACCTTCCGCGGATACCAGCCGTCGATCGTCGCGGCGAAGGCGGGGCTGGAGGTCATGCTCGGAGAGCACGTGGAGGAGAGAGTCCACCGCGCGGGCGGGCTGTTTTCCGAATTCATGGAGAAAGAGCTGAAGCCCCTGGATGAGCGAATTGTGACGCGCGGAATCGGATGTATCTGGGGAGTTGATTTTGCCGGGTTTGAAAAAGACGCTTCGCTGCGCGTCATGCGGGAGTGCTTCAAAAACGGTCTGATCGTTGAGCGCGTCGGCCGCGCAAACTCGGTCGTCAAGCTCATGCCCCAGCTTCTCATCAGCGACGATGAGCTCCTGGGCGGACTTGAGGTACTCAAAAAATCCGTTGCGGCCTGCATTGGATAAAGGGCGGAAAAATGGGAAAACTCGGTTATTATTTTCGCGTTGCGAAGAGTGCGCTGAACCCCGGAAAGTTTACGAAAATGGTGAAGCGCGTTCATGAGCGCAGCGGAAAAAACAGTTTCGTACTGTTTTTTGACATGATCTGGTGCGGCTTAAGGTACGGAGCGGGATGGAACGACTATCTGATCTTCGGCTGGTACGACATGAACGCCGCCCAGCGGGCAACGTACGTCACGCGCGTCGGAAACAAAAAGCTCATAACGGCTCTGAACGACCAGACAAAAACGGACGTTATCGACAACAAGGGTGAATTCAGAAAGAAATTTGAAAAATACCTGGGCCGGCAGGTCTTGGACCTGAAGGATCTTTCAAGGGAAGCCTTTGCGGAGTTTGTCGCCGACAAGGACGCAATAATCGCAAAGCCCTATATCGGGGAGAGCGGAAAAGGCATCGAAAAGCTGAAAAAAGCGGATTTTGACAGTGTCGACAGCTTTTACGGCTATGTGATGTCGGGAAAGTTCGGGCTCATTGAGCAGATCATCGTCCAGCATCCCGACCTTGCGCGGATGTACCCCAACGCGGTGAATACGTACCGCATTGTGACGGTTGTCGGAGACGACGGAGAGGTATACTGCGCCTATGCCACGGCAAAGTTCGGCGCCGGAGGAAAATTTGTCGACAACATGGAAAACGGGGGTATATGCTGTCCAATCGACCGTGAAACCGGGAAGATCTGCGGCTGCGCCCACACGTCCGCCCTTAAGAACTATGACTGCCACCCGGACACGGGGATCCCTCTCATGGGATACCAGCTTCCGAAGGTGGACGAAGCGGTGGAGATATGCCGCGCCGCGGCGAGAGAGGCCGCGCCGGATATTCGCTTTATCGGCTGGGACGCTTTCGTCACGGAGGACGGCGTCGGCATAATCGAGGGCAACGACTATCCGGGCTATGACTTCTGGCAGCTTCCGGAGCACACCCCGGACAAAATCGGGCTTCTGCCCTTTTTCAAAAAAATCGTGCCCAGCGCGTTTTGAATTTGCATATCGCCCGGACGGCAAACGGTGAGTTTGCCGTCCGGATCTGTTTTTTTGCGGAAAACCGGGAGACGGTGCGGCGAAGGTCCGAAAATAACTGTTGCATTCGATGTCAATATTTGATATACTCAAAAAAACGCGGCGGAGCACTGCCGCAAAAACGGAGGAAAATCCATGAAAAATGTATTTGACATAACGGAATTCGGCGCCGTCGGCGACGGAGCGACGGACTGTACCGAAGCGATACGCTCGGCCTGCGCCGCGGCGGCGCAGGTGAGCGGCGTCGTGGAGGTTCCGCCGGGGGTTTATCTCTCCGGAAAATTCAGCCTTTCAAAGGGCGTTTCGCTTGAGGGTCATTCCGCCTGGTCGTACCGCTCGGACGGCGGCTCTGTGATCCGCCTTAACGATCCCGACGCCGAGTGCCTTGTGGACATCACCGGAGGTTTTGGCTGCGCCATACGCAATATGTGCCTCGACGGCGCGGGTCTGGGCAGCGGCGTCCACGGAGTCATGCTCTCCTGGCCGAAGTACAACGGGGGCAGCGAAGAAGACACGCCCTCGATCGACGACTGCCGCATCGGCAATTTTTCCGGGGACGGAGTTCACCTCTACCATATCTGGTGCTTCTCCGTGCGTCACTGCATGCTTCACAGAAACCGCGGAGCGGGACTGTTCATGGACGGCTGGGACGGATTCGTGCTTGACAACTGGTTTTCCGGAAACGGAAACGGCGGATTCCGCGGCGGAGAGTGCACTGCGTCGGTAACAATGACCGGAAACCGGGTGGAGTGGAACATCGGCGGCGGGTTTATTTTCAACCGCTCCGACAACATAAACATAACGGGAAACTTCTTCGACCGCAGCGGCGGTCCGGCGATACTCGCCCGCGGGGGAGAAGGCAATATGGCGCGGGAGTTCGCGGTTACGGGAAATATCTTCCGCAGGGACGGAAAACCGGACTGGCGCGCGTTTGACGACCCCTTTGAAAACAGCCACATTCTTCTTGACCGCTGCGTCAACTGGACGATAACGGGCAACAATTTTGTCTGCGGCGAGGACGACGCCCCCGGCGGAACGGTGAGCCCCGATTACAGCGTGGTCTTCGGCAATTCCAAATGCCTGATAATAAGAAACAACACGATGTGGTGCGGCGCGGTAAAGCAGAACATCGTTGACCGGGGAGGCAACATCGAGGTCTCCCTCGGCGAAAATCTCGGCGAAGCCGTCAGGGACAAGAGCCACTGGTGGCCGGAGTTCTGAGCACTACGCGGGTTTGAAAAAAACAATGCGGTTTTCCTTTTTCCGGGGAAAACCGCATTGTTTTTTTGAGAAGCTTTGATTTCCGGCGCGCATGAAAAAATTTTGAAAAACTGCATCCCCGTTTGCCGTGACTTTATGGAAAGCCCGCTTTAAGCCGCCGTATTCGGGGGGCGAAGGGGAGGGGTCAGCGCTTTTGCTGCAGGTCGTAATGTACGTCGTAGGCCTTTTCCTCGTCCGTGAACTTCGGAAGAGTGTTGACAACCTCCCCGTTGTTCCACTTGCGGTCCCCGACGTCCTCGGTTGTGCCCATGACGGTGACGTTGAGCTGGCGGCGGCGGGCGCGGACATGGTCCCAGTCGATGAAGTAGATGTGGGCGAATTCACCGCCGTCAAGAACTCCGTCCTTGACGGTCATGGTTTCGCTGCGCCCGAAAAATGCGGAGCGAAGGTGCCCGTCGGTGTTCATGGAAGTGAAATTGCCGGGCTCGTTGACATATCTTCCGAACTTGGCGTGGATGGGGCCGGGATGCCGGTAGTCGCCTTCGTTTGTGTAGTCGGGAATGAGCTTTCGCATGATGTCGAGCAGGTCGTGCTGGAGGTATTCCAGGTCGAATGAATCGATGTCGTGGGAACACTCCTGGATCATGACGGAGCAGGTGGTGTGGTGGGACGCGATGCAGACGGTGCCGTTGACAACGCCGGAGGCCTTCACGATCTCGACAATCTCCCTTGTGACGTCGTGGAAGGTGGGGATCCAGCCGCGGGATTGCAGTTCAAGCTCTTTCTGATAAACCTTGAATTCCATGTTTTGAAGCCTCCTGATATACTTTATATGCTTTTATTGACGGTTCCCTGCCCTGTTATTCCATAATACATACTTTTACGATCTTCAAGCTGTTAAGCGGACAGCCCGTTCCGTTGGAATGATAATACGCAACGAGAAAGTCTGTGCCGTTATCGAGTATGGCGGGGTAGCAATAATTGTTGCTGCGATCGGTTTCAAGCATATACCTGACAGTAAATCCTTCGCCGTTGTGCGGATACGCGTCTGTTTCACTTATTGCCAGAAGGTAAGGCGTTCTGCCCCATAATTCCTCCGGTCTTGAGGTGTAAGCGGGAATGGGATTAAATATTGCAACCGTTGCATTGCAGACTTTTTTCACAAGCATAGGTGAAGCAGGCGAGCTGAAAAAGGGCATCGGTTCAGGCGCAGACCACGATTCTCCCGAGTCATAAGAAATCGAGCTGTACTGACAGCCCAAATGAGTGCGTATATAGCACCATAAGCTGCCGTCATTATGCTCGTACAGTCCCGGCTCTTCTAACCCCATCCGGTTATCGAACGGGAGCGTTAGCTCCTGTTTTTGCTCCGTCCAGGTATAGCCGTTGTCATCGGAAGTAATAAAGCATAATGCGGCTCCGTTTTCCTGTCTGACCGCAAACGGGTCAATTATTGCGGCGGGAACTATTATTCTTCCGTTTTTCAGTCTGATAACGCGGTCATTATTCACTACATAATACAAATCTCTCTTGCCTATACGCTGTTCTTCGCTCCAGCTTTCGCCGTCGTCACCGGAACGGCGAAGAAACGGTATACAAAGCGTTTTACCGTTTTTCAAAAACTTTTTCAGATAAAAAATGATCAGTTCTTCGCCTGCTGATAGAAAACTTACCGACATGATATTGCAATCGTCTGCGCCTTTTTCCAGAAGAATCCGATGCTCTCCCCAGGTCTCACCATTATCGCGTGAGTATACTGCGGCAATATTTGCCGGACCGGCATCGTCTGAATCCGCGGTATAATACTCTGTATACGCAAGCATTATTCTGCCGTCTTTTAAGCGGGCAAATGCTCCCTCACCCGCGCGGGAAACCCCGTTTTCTGCGGCGATAAAGCCTGTCTCTCTGTGTGTAACGGTCATTTGACTTCCTCCTGCAGCGGCGTCATCCTTTGCCTGTGATGACCCCTGATTGTCTGTTGCTTTAATTTTAGATACATCAGCGTTTGTTTTGCTTGACTTTTTCAGTGGTTTCGGGGGGTGCTTTTGGAAAAAAAACGCTCAGAGCGGCTTTCGGTTCAGCCGTTCGCCGACTGCGCCGCCGGGGTGAATCAGGGCAAACTGTTCCGCCCGGTAGCCCGTCTGTTCGATCATGGCCGCCTGAAGCGCGTGAAAGATCACGCACAGCGCGGTGGTGGAGGTCGTCCCCTGGACGTTCCATCTGTCGGTCTCGCGGCTGACATGCTGTTTGAGAACCGCGTCGGCGGCAAGCGCCAGGGGGGAGTCCGTGTTTTCGGTCACTGTGATGACGCTGATTTTTTTCGCCCTGCAGATTTCGGCGATGGGCAGAAGCTCCCCGGTCTTTCCTCCGCGGGAGGCAAGGACCATAACGTCTCCGCTCCGGAGAAAACCCATGGCCCCGTGAACGGCTTCGGCGGGGCTGATAAAGCGCGCGGGACGTTCGATGCAGCACATCAGATGGGCGAAATGCTGACAGGCGATTCCGGAATGCCCGCTGCCGGCGGCGCCGATGCGCGGCGCCGCGCAGAGAAGCTCTACGGCCTTTGAAAACTGTTCGCTGTCAAAGAAGTCCTTCATTTGGCTTATGCATTCGGATTCGATATCGTAAGCTGCCCTTGCGGCGTCCAATGCTGACTCTGAGATCACGTTTGTATTCCTCCGTAAATGGAAGTTTAACAGCGGTATGCCGAGCCGAGAATTTCGGCGCAGCGTTTGTACTCTTCAAGCAGAGGTTTGTAGAGCTGTGCGCGCCCGGGATCGGGAAGAATCGTTTTTTCGCCGACGCAGAGCGCTTTGCAGCCCTCTTCCGCGGAGCTGTAAATTCCGCTTCCGACGCCGGCGAGGATCGCCGCGCCCACGCAGGCCAGGTCGGCGACTTCGGGTATTCTGACGGGAAGCCCGGAAATGTCGGCGGTCATGTGGCTCCACAGGCTGCTTTTTGAAGCGCCGCCGGCAAGCTTCAGCCCGGATTCGGGGGAGTGGAGCCTGAACGCGTCGAGCATCCAGGTGATCTGGAAGGCGACGCCTTCCATGACCGCCCTGGCCATATGGAACCTGTCGTGAGCAAGGTCAAGCCCGAGAAAGCTCCCCTTTTGGAAGCTCTTTTCAAGCGTCGCGCGGCCGGAGAAGGGGAAGAAAAAGAGTCCGTCCTCCGCGGCTTTCCGGGAAGAGGCTTCGCGGTCAAGCTCGGCAAAGGATATTTCTCCGGACATTATGTTTTTCCGCAGCCACTCAAGGCACACTCCGCCGGAGGACAGCGACCACAGCGACCCCCATTTTCCGGGAACCGCCGCAGCCGACTGGCTGAGGCCGGAGGAAAAGTCCGGACGGTCCCCGATGCAGGTGATGACCCAGCAGGTCCCGGAACCGATGAGGATATCGCCTGCGCGGCAGGCTCCCGCCCCCAGCGCAACGGCGTACTGATCGTGGGCTCCGCTTACGAAGACGGCGTCGGGTGTGAGGCCCAGCTCCTCTGCGGCGCGAGTGCAAAGGCGGCCGACGGGTCTGCCGGAGGGGATGATGCCTGCAAGGCGCTCCCGGGTGATTCCGGCAAATGCGAGAATTTCAGGGTCATACTGACCTTTTGTTATGTCGCCGAGCTGGTTTATTCCGATGTTTGACAGGTCGAGGGCCGGAATTCCTGTCATTTTATACGAGATGTAGTCGGGGACGGAGAGAAACATTGCGGTTTTTTCAAACAGCTCCGGCTCCTCCCGGCGCATATGCCGTATCTGCATGGCGTTCAGACCCGGAAGAAGGTGCCACCCGGTACGGCGGTACATCGTACCGTCGGTGCCGAAGGAGCTTAGCCATTCGTCCCGCTCCCTTTGGCATCTGACGTCGTTCCAGACAATCGCCGGGCGGACGGGGCTGAACTCCGCGTCCACAGGCACCAGGGTGCCGCCCTGGACCGAAAGAGAAATGCCGGAAACATTTTCTGCGATTTCGCGTGTGCCGGCGACCCGGCGCACCGTTTCGGTCACGGCCTGCCACCAGTCGTTGGGGTCCTGTTCGCAGAAGCCGAGCCGGGGATTGGAGGTCTTATACGCTTTGTAGGCGTGTCCGCACAGAAGTCCGTCCTGGCGGAACAGCAGGGTTTTTGTGCCCGTTGTGCCGACGTCGATACCGAGCAGATATTTCATGTCAATTTACTCCGAAAATTCTGGCCGCGTTGCCGTAGAAAATCTTGTTTATGTCCTGTCTTTCAAGCCCCAGCTTATTGCAGGCGTTTTTGCAGGAGATGATCTCTTCGTAGATAAAGAAGCTGATTTTTTCCGCCTCCGGATAGGGGATCTCGCGCATATGGGGGTCGGAGGAGACGTCTCCGAGGGAGCCGGCGGGTATCTCGTTTATATAGAAACCGTTTTCCACTGTCCTGCGGGCTTTCATTCGGAAAATGGGAAAATCCGTTCCGTAGAGGAACCGGTCGGGTCCGACCATCTCAAGGACCTTCTCCATGACAAAGGCGTTGGTGTTGGCGGTGAAATCCCAGACGGTTTTCTTCATGTCTTTGAGATAGGGCAGCGCGTCTCCGAGGTCTTCGTCGGCGTAGGCCCTGCCAAGATGCGCGACGATGAGCTGGAGATTCGGGTATTTTTCCTCGATCTCGCGAATCTGCACATAGTTTACCGGGTCGGCAAGTCTTTTCGGTCTTGCGATGTGAAGCTGGACAACCCAGCCGTGTCTGTCGGCAAGGGCAAGATGCTCGTGGGGCAGGAAGTCGTAGATGCGTATCTCGTTGGCAGGGATATATCCCGGAGCAAACTGAAGGTACACCTTCAGCCCCTTAAAGCAGGGATGGCTAAGCACGGCGCGCTCGACCTCTTCGGCGCTCTGGCTCGGATGGCTGATGTAAAGGGCGGGAAAGCCGTTTGCCTCGGCGCAGCGGGCGACGTAGTCGTTGTTCCGCTTCAGGTCGATCGTTATCATCGGCTGGCCGTAGAGGACGGAGACGACCTTTTTCCCGGGGAAAAGCAGACGGTTCGTCTCGTTCAGGTCTTCCACGGAGTTGTCCAGTGCGACCATGTTGGGCCATGCGCAGGAGCGGCTTGCTGTGTCCTCGCAGAAATGGTTCTGTTCGTCAAGCCAGATGTGCGTGTGGCAGTCGATGAAGGTGTCCGGGAGGAAATCTTCGATCTGCTCCCGGTAAACCTTCGTGTCGTATGGTTTTACATTCAAAAGACTCATGACCGCCGCCCTCTTATTCGCCGACTATCATGACCTGGACGGTTCTGGTGCGTCCGCGGGTCTGGTCCCAGTCGATGAAGTGTATGCGGCCGAAATCGCCCAGGTCCAGCTCGCCGTCGGCTGTGACGACGGTGACGTTTCTTCCGATGATGGAGGAGCGCAGATGGGCGTCGGTGTTGTGGCAGCCGAAGTTGTCCTCGCCGTGCTCTTCGGCGAAGACGAGGGCTTTCGGACCGGGATGGAGATACTGTCCCTCGCTGCGGCAGGTGGGGATCCATTTCTCAAAGACGTTTACAAGGTCCTGCTGAAGGGTTTCGAGCCCGGTCATGGACATGTCAAAAGCGCATTCCTGAGTGATGACGGAACAGGTGGTGTGGTGGGAATAAACGACGACGATGCCGTCCCTGATGCCGGAGCGGGCGGCGATCTCTTTGACGCGGTCGGTCACATCGTGAAAACTGACGGCGCGGTGGCGGGATTCAAGCTTGAACGATTCCTTGTATACCATGGCGGTTTCCTCCTTATGTTGCCTGTTTTTTCAAATCGTCCGCCGCGCGGCGCGTGGCGGCGACCATTTCGTCGATCATGGCGATGGGGTCTGCGGCGTTCATGATACCGGATGCGGCTCCGGCCGCTTCGGAGCCCGCCATGATAAAGTCATAGACCTGCTGGCCGCTGGTGATTCCGGCGGCCTGTTCAACCATGATGTCCGGGAAGATCTCCTTGATGACACGGATCGAGTCCCTGACGTATGACATGGGGGTCACACCGCTTCCGCCGCCGATGATCCCGGAGGGTTCGGGGTTGATTATGTCCGGGTGGAGCTGGGCAATGGCTTTTGCCTCCTCAAGCGTGTCGGCGCAGGCAAAGACAAGAAAATCGAGCTCCCTTGCGCGGTCGATCGTGGCCTTCATCTGGGGAAGGCTCATGGGTTTTTCACAGTGGTTTATGACGACGCCCCGGGCTCCGGCGGCCTTCAGTCCTTCGGGGAGCACGTCCGCCATGCCGCGTCCGGGACGGAGCGTGTCCATGTACGGCGCGAGAACGACGAGCCTTTTCGTGTTTTCGCAGACTCTTCTGATCTCGACGGCGGGGCAGATGAACAGCACGTCGATATCGTATTTTTCCGAAGCCCTGTCCGCGGCGAGGGCATATTCGAGCAGCGTGTCGCCGTAGACATAGTTTTTTGTGCCGATCTCAAAATACGGCGCACGGATGACCGGTTTCATGAATGTATTATCGTCCTTCCTTGTGGAGTTTTTTTCAAAGTGCGCGCTGCCGGGCGCGGAACGGAAAAAGGGCGGCTCTTATTTTATGAGCCCGACTTCTCCGGAGCGGAGAAGCCCGGCAAGCTCGGCTTCCGAGCGGAGTCTGCGGGGGGAGGCGATCCCGGCGCGCCCCGCGGAATCGCCGCTGTGGGCGTCGCTTCCGGCGGAGAGGATGAAGCTGTGCTTTTGCGCCAGTTCGGCGGCAAGCTCGTTTTCTCCTGGCTGATTGGAGGCGTTGAAAACCTCAATGCCGTCGACAAGGCTGAGGTCGGGCACGGGACCGGGCTCGGTGATATATTCGCGCATGCGGAAGGGGTGAGCCTGGAGAAGAATTCCTCCGGCTGCCCGCACAAGGCGGCTGTATGTGCTGAGCTCGTGATCCTGAAGCTGGGGATGTGAAAGAAAAAAATCCGGACCGAGACCGTAAACAAGGATTTCCCTGCCTCCGCCGATGTGCTCTTCCACGCCGAAAAGCACGTCGAAATCCCTGGCTTCACCGTAGCGGCGGCCGGCCTCGTAGTCTTTTCGGTAGAACTCCACAAATTCCGGCCAGGGGAGGGTTCTGTCGACGTTCGTTGCGCCCCAGAGGAAATGGTTGGTGATGACAAGTCCGGAAAAGCCCCGGCTTTTGAGAAAATCTATGTGTTTTTCAATGGGCGCCCCGTCCCTGCTTGGCAGGGAGTGGACGTGCATTTCGTACTTAAACATTCAAATCCCTCCGAATGCTCCTATTTTATCACAGAGACGCTCTTTTTTCAAGAAGAACGGGCAAAAGGGGCGGAGCTCTGGAAAAAAGGCGCGGCGCGGAGCTCTGCCCTGCGCTTTTGGGGGAAAAGCCGGAAAGCGGCGGTGTTCATGCTTTCGCGGTTTTGGAGGGATTGCCGGGATCCGAAGAAAAAGCGTTCTCTTTCCCCGGAGGGAAAGAGAACGCTTTTGAAACTTTTTTGAGAATTCCGGCTCAGGCCAGAAGCGCGTCGTAAAGGGCCGTAACGCCGCGGATGGCGTCGTCGGTGTCGACGGCAAAGATCATGCTGACTTCGGAGGAGCCCTGGCTTATCATGGAGATGCTGACTCCGGCGTCGGAAAGCGCTTTGGTCGCTTTGGCCGCGATGCCGACGGCGTGTTTCATGCCTTCGCCGACGACGACGATCAGTGAAAGACCCTCGTGAATCTGGATGTCGTCGGTGCCGAGCTCGTCGGAGATTCGGGCGACGATGCGGCTGAGAGTTCCGTTTTCAAAAAATTCGCTGCGGGCTATGATGGTGAGATCGTCGATGCCGGTGGGAGTGTGCTCGTAGGAGATCCCTTCGTCCTCGAAGATCTGGAGAAGCTTTCTGCCGAAGCCGATCTCACGGTTCATAAGGTATTTGTTGACGTATATTCCGGTAAAGCCCTTGTCGCAGGCGACGCCGGCAACGCGGACGTCCTGATTCGCGGCGCCGCGCTCGGAAACGATGAGCGTTCCGGGGCAGGAGGGGTTGTTGGCGTTGCGGATGTTGACGGGGATCCCGGCGCGGTAAACGGGGAGAAGCGCTTCCTCCTGGTAGACGTTGAATCCGGCATAGCTCAGCTCGCGCATCTCGCGGTAGGTGACAAGGGGGATGGGTTTGGGATTTTTGATGTGGTGGGGATTTGCGGAATAGACATAGTCGACGTCGGTGAAGTTCTCGTAGACGTCGGCGTTCAGGGCCGCGGCAAGGATCGCTCCGGTGATATCGCTTCCGCCGCGGGGGAACGTGACGGTCTCGCCGGACTCGGTGATGCCGAAGAACCCGGGGAAGACAATGATTCCGTCCATGGCGGAGAGGCTTTCGGAAAGAAGCGTGTAGGACTGCGGAAGGATCTGGGCGTTGCCGAAATCGTCGGAGAGGTACATTCCGGCGTCTCCGGGATTGACGTAGCGGGCGCTGCAGCCGAGCTTCCGCAGATATGCGGCGGTGAGTCGGGCGGAGTTGTCTTCTCCGGCGGCCTTGACCGCGTCGGTGAACTTTACGGGATTGGAGCGGTCGAGCGCCATGCGCGCGCGGAAATCGGGGGCGATGTCTTCCATGACTTCGGAAACTCCGAGGTCATGGGCAATGTGTGCATATCTTTCAATGACGGTCTCCATGGCCTGAAGTCCGGCTTCGGAGCCGTTTTCAAGGGCGGCGTTTGCCGCAGAGATCAGCATATCGGTGACCTTAACAGGATCGTTTACGCCTTTTCCGGGAGCGGAGACGACGACGACGCGTCTCTCCGGGTCGCTTATGATGATATCGCAGACTTTGCGGATCTGTACGGCGTCGGCCAGAGAAGACCCGCCGAATTTTATAACCTTCATGGTAAGAATCAGCTTTCTTTCTTAAATAACAGTGGTTATTCTACCATATTATTTTATGTTTGGCAACATTAACTTGCGAAAACAAATATATTTCGGGAAAACGGCTGTTTTAAGTCCGGGACAAGGTACGGCGATTGTGGGTTTTGCATAGTCTGATATGCGCAGCGGCTCTGCCGCCGTTATCTTGTTTGGGGGGACGGAGGACATAATATGGCTGAAACCGGAAAAATCCGTACATTTATAGGTTCGAATTCAGGCAAAGGACATGAATCTTTCAAAAATACACTGTACGATGCTGAAAATATGAACACTGTTATACTGCTCAAGGGCGGAGCGGGAAACGGAAAATCGACGCTTATGGAAAAGCTCGCCCGTGCGGCGGAGATGTCGAAAGACACGGTGGAGCGGGTGTACTGCCCGTCGGACCCGGGGTCGCTGGACGCAATCGTCTGCCGGGGGAAGGGCTTTGCGGTGCTTGACGCAACGCCGCCCCACGCCTTTGAGGCGGAGCTCCACTGTCTTCCGGAGATCTACCTTTCGCTTTCGTCCTATATCGACGGGGGGATAAGCTCGCGCCGGGAAGCGGTTCGGGAGATTTCCGGCGAGCTCTGCCGGGTGCGGGCGCAGGCCGACAGGGCTCTCCGTGCGGCATACGAGGCCGACAGCGAGCTTTGCGGAGAAGTGCTGACATATGCGGACACGGGCGTTCTCAGCTCGATCGGCGCGGGGCTTGCCGGAGATCTCGCAGGCCGTGCGGAGGAGGGCGAAAAAGGCTTTCGCCCCATGAGGCGGAGATTTATTACGGCTGTTGCCCCGGACGAAACCGTTACCTTTTCAGAAACGCCGTTTGCGCTTTTGGAGGGAAAAAGCCCGGAAACCGTAGCGGTAAGGGACCGGTTCGGCCTTTCGCCCTTTTTGCTTGGGGCGGCGGCGGACGAGGCGCAGAGGCACGGGTGCGAGGTCTGGGGATTTTTTGACCCTCTGGTGCCGGCGCGCCTCAACGGGCTCGTGATTCCGAAGACGGGCCTTTGCATTCTGCCGGAGGAGCTTGTCGAAAAAGCGGACAGGACCGTGGACACCGGGGAATGCCTTTCGGAGCAGAGCATGGCGCAGCTCGGCGCAAGACCGGAAGTTCTGCTTGCGGTCAAAAAAGCTCTTCTCGATGAGGCGGAGGCAAGGCTGGGCGAGTGTCTGGACATACACGCCGGGCTCGAAGCGGAGTACCGGGAGTTTACGGACTTTGCCGGGCTGGACGCGCTGGCGCTGGAGCTTGCCGCGGAATATATTCTTTAGGTTCAGCGTCTGCGGGAGCTTTTGCGCGTCACAAGCCGCGCGACGGGGGTTCGGCGGACGCGCATTGCCCCGACCGGGCAGAACTCCTGACAGCAGAAACAGCGGATACAGGAGGAACGGTCGATGACGGCGCGGCGCTTTTTGATCGCAATGGCCTTTGCCGGACACACCTCGGCGCATTTTCCGCAGCCGATGCAGCCGGATCTGACTTCCGGACGGGAACGCAGAAGCGTCTCGATGACGGAACTTGTGAAGCGGCGGACGGGGCCCGCGGCGCGGGATTTGAAAACGAAGCTGTTGTCGGTCAGTATCAGGCGGTAATCCGGCACGGCGAAAAGCGACGGATCTCCGAAAACGCGGATGCTTTCGGCGCGGTCGGGGATGAGCCCCCGGTCGATGGCGGCCTGGAGAGTCGGGACCTGGCGGGGGGTGAGGCCGATGATTCCCGCGGCGACATAGTCCAGCATATGGGGCGAGGCGGCGGCGAGAATCGCGCCGATGTGCCGCGGAGTTCCCGCCGTGGGGCCGTTGCCCTCCATGCCGTCGACCGCATCGCAGATGGACAGGACGGGTTTGATGTAGGAGCAGAGGTCGATGAGCATGGACGCAAAGTCGGCGGGATCGGGAAAGCGGTAGTGATATTCGGCTTTTTCAACCCCGGGGACTGCTCCGAAAAGATTTTTGCAGGCGCAGGACAGGTTCATGAGCCCGTGGGTCTTCAGCTTGCATACGTTTATGACTGCGTCGGCGTCAAGCAGAAAGTCCACGCAGTCAAAACTTTTGGCTACGGCGGCGCCGGGGTACGATACGGCGGTTTGGCCGACGTTCAGGTTGAGCTCGGCCCCGTCCTTTTCGGCTTCGTAAAGCCCCGCGGCGGCGTAGACGCGCTCAAGGTGCGAAACGGTGTAAAGTCCGCCGGGACTGTCCCCGATGACAACGCTGGCTCCGCGGGCCACGAGCATTTTTGTCAGTTCGCAGATGAGCGCCGGATGGGTCACTGCGGCGGTGGAGGGCTTCATGGCGCTGACAAGGTTGGGTTTTATGGCAATTTTCATGCCGGGAACGACCCAGTCGAGCCCCCCTGCGGCGGAGATCGCTTTTTCAAGTGCGGCGCGGACGTTTTCGGAAGCGTAGTCCGCGCACGGTATAACTGCAACGTCGAATACTTTGTTTTGAGTCATCTCTCAAATCCTCCGGTCAAGGCGTTCGGACCATGTATCGCGGAATTCGGAAAAGCGTCCGTCCTCGATTGCTTCTCTGATCTCTGCCATAAGGTTGTTGTAGAACCAGAGGTTGTGCGCAACGCAGAGGCGAAGTCCCAGAACCTCGCCGCATTTGAGCAGATGACGGATATATGCCCGGGAGAATTTCCGGCAAACGGGACAGCCGCACTCGGGGTCGATGGGAGCGGAGTCCGCCCCGTACTTTTGGTTGTTCAGATTGATCCGCCCGTTCCGGGTGTAAAGGTGACCGTGGCGGGCGTTTCTTGCCGGAAGGACGCAGTCGAAAAAGTCAATGCCCCGGTAAACGGCTTCGATAATATTTCCCGGCGTTCCGACGCCCATGAGATAGCGGGGGCGGTCGGGGGGCATATGGGGTTCCACGGCGTCGATGATATTGTACATGGTCTCCGTGCTTTCCCCGACGGCCAGTCCGCCGATGGCGTAGCCCGGAAGCTCAAGGGCGGCAATGGCGCGCATATGGGCAACGCGCAGCTCGGGGTATGTGCCGCCCTGGTTGATGCCCCAGAGGGCCTGAGTGGGAGTGACCGCTCCGGGAAGCCGGTTCAGCCGTTCCAGCTCGTCCCGGCAGCGGACGAGCCATCTGGTGGTGCGCTCGCAGGAACGCGCCACGTAGTCACGGGGGGAGGGGTTGGCGATGCACTCGTCAAAGGCCATTGCGACGTCGCTTCCCAGTGCGGACTGGACGGCCATGCTTTCCTCCGGCCCCATGAATATGTGGCTGCCGTCGATGTGAGAGGCGAATTTGACGCCCTCTTCGGTTATCTTTCTAAGCGTGGAGAGGGAGAAGACCTGAAATCCGCCGGAGTCGGTGAGGATCGGTCTTTCCCAGCGCATGAAGCGGTGAAGCCCGCCGAGCTGCCGGACGGTCTCCTCGCCGGGACGCAGATGGAGGTGGTATGTGTTGGAAAGCTCGACCTGACAGCCGATCGCTTCCAGGTCTGTGGCGGAGAGGCCGCCCTTTATTGCGGCGCAGGTGCCGACGTTCATAAAAACGGGGGTCTGAACCGTGCCGTGAGCCGTGGTGTATTCGCCGCGGCGGGCGCGTCCGTCGCGGCGGAGAAGATTGAACATTTTGTGACCGTCCTGTGATGCAAATTTTGAATCATTACAGCAGTATTATATCAGAAAGAGGCGTTTTTTTCAATATAAAGCGCGCGGCAAAAAATCGCGGAACGGAGAAATGCCGGGCGCCGTGACTGTGAACGGCTGTCTCTACCCCGGCGGGCAAAAACAGGGGCAGATACCTTGCTTTCGGCCGGCATATCCGCAGGTTTGGCGGACTTTCTTCCCAGTCTGCGCTTTCGTCTTTTTGTTCCCGGTCCGGAAAGCCCGCATACGTCCGGACAGAGAGACACCCTGCGGGATTTTGCCGTCCTGCAGGGTGTCTGCGGTCTGTTTTTAAGTTTTATGCCGCTTATTTGTTATGTGAGCTTTTTCTGCGTTTGCTGTAAACGCTTATGCCGGTCACACCGGCGGCGGATACGGCCATCAGGGCAAGCCACAGCGCGGTATTGCTGTCGACGCCGGTTTGAGGACCGTCCGTGCCGTTGAGCTTTGCGATCGCTTCCGTCCCGGTGTAGTCGCAGACCGTGCAGGTGTGCTCTTTTTCGCCTTCTTCGGTCTCGGTGGCCTCTTTGGTCACCGTCCAGTCGCCGTACTTGTGGGGTTCCTTATTCTGCACATCGCCGCAGCCGCACTCATCCCAGTGGTGAGTTTCGTTGTGCTTCAGCTCGTAGTCGTGGACGGTATAGGTGTTTACAAAGCGCATATCTTCCGACTGCAGATTGTCCCAGTCTATCGAATCCCAGTCGATAAAATAGTTCCCGGCATCGTCGCATGCTGCGGGCACCACAATCACGCGATACACCGACGCCATGTCCGTGCTCCGCTGCGCATACTCAATGCGCTCTTCCTCCAGCAACAGGCCCCACACCGTGTCGTCAACTGTCCAGCCTTCTTCGCCGGCATCCATCTGCTGAACCAACGCACCTTCGCAGAGCATATTCCGGATCTGCTCCCTGGGGCCGGTGAAGGTCAGCGTGCCTTTGTAGTCGCCTGCGCCGTTGGTGATGACGGAGCCGGAGACGGTTACATCCGAAATGTCCGTCTCGCCCGCGCCGCTGCCGATGACCGACAGCTCAAACACAGTCTCGCCGGGGACTGCGTCGCCGCCCAGCGCCACCGTGGTGGTGAAGGGCGCGTTCAGAGTGATGACCTCGTCCCACACGGGGTTCAGGGTCACATCCGCGTCCGTGGTATAGACACCGCCGAGGTCATAGACAGCGCCGCTCTCTTTGTCCACCCAGCCGGTCTGGACAAAGCCGTCGCGGCGGAAGGTCTCGCCGAGCAGGGTGAGATTCTGGCCATGGGTCTTGAAGTCCACGCAAAGGCCGAATTCAGCGCCGCCGTCATACTGCACGGTGTACTCCTGCACTGCGCCGCAGCCGCAGACGCCGTCCATATAGATGTGCTTGGGCGAGACCTGAACGGTCTTGGCGGCGCTCACGGGCGTATCGTCCGCCGCCGTTCCGTATACAGTCAGCTTGAAGTTGTCTCCAAATTGAGCAAATCCGCTTGCAGGGACAACACCGCTCAGCCCGCCGCCTTCATTTGGGGTCAGCTGCACCGAGGAGCCCATGAAATCGTCGCCGTAATCGGCGCTCACGACGGTCACGCCCTCCGGAGCTGTGACGGTGAATTTGCAGTCCTGCTGTGAGCAGACTTTATCCGGCGCATCGATGGTGATCGAGTACTTTTCGCCCGGAGTTTCCGCAAAGGCTGCCACCGGGAAGAGTGCCAGCAGCATGCAGAGGCTCAGCAGAAGGCCGGTGATTCGTTTTTTCATATTCTATCCTCTCTTTTTTTTTCTTTTCCGTACTCCGCAGAAAAGGATTTTGTTCAAAGGGAGATTGCACAGTGGAAAATTTCCGCTGTGCATTGGAGTACTCCCTTGCATATCGGCTTTGCTTTTATCCCCGGGGCAGCAGGCCGTCCGGAGAAAAATCATATTGCATGGCAAGCCGGCAAAACAGCTCTTCCATGACCTTTTGTGCAGCGCCGCGGATGTCCAGCTCAGCAAGAAAGGTGATAACTTTTTTAAGCTCCTCCTCGGGCACCTTGTAGCCCCGCAGCGCCAGGGTCGCGAATCTGTTCACTTTCCGCTCCAGCGGAAAGTCCGCGGTGCAGGGATTTGCCATGTATCCGCGCATCAGCCCCGCCGAGCCGAGCTCCAGCTCGTAAAAGTCCCGCTCCGTAAGCTCCGGCTGATAGGGGCCGAAGATCGGGCAGAGCTCTCTGGCCGTGACGCGCTGGACGCAGTCCAGCAGGCGCTGCTGCGTATAGACCTCAAGATAGATATCTCTCAGGTTTTCATTCAGCTCCGTCAGCGTGATCTGGATCGCGGTCTCCGCCGCGTAGACGTACACCGGAGGGAGCGCGGCGCCCGCGACGCTTTTCGCAATGCCGAACTGGTTTTCAAACATGAATTTCACCAGCTCCATCAAAACGCCGTCCTTGCTGCGAAACAGGTTCTGAAAGCTGCTGGATGAGACCCGGGCCTCCCGGAGAATCTGCGCCATGGTCGTCTGATGGTATCCGTTTTCCAGAAACAGCCGGACGCAGGTCTGCAGAATCCGTTTTTCCGTCTTAAGCCCGTCGCTTCGTACCGCCAATCAATCCCTCCCCTGCCGCTGAATGTGGTTTGCAAACCAATTATATCAGATGCGTATACGTTTTGCAAGACCGGGACAGGCATTATTTCAAAAACAGAGCGTTTTTTTTGCGGCAAGCTGTGCTTGTCAATACAAAGAGCCTCCGGTATAATATATTCGCGGCGTATGCCGCGTTTGACCGCGCGCAGAGGAAAATGTTTAAAGCCGGAATCGGCGGAGGAGAGCAGATAAGCAGCACAGGTATTGTTTGGAAAAAAGACGGGTTTATCATCCGTTCGGCGGAAAAAAGCGATGCGGAGGACTATTACGCGCAGAACTATTGCCCGCTTGATGCGGAAGCGCCAGATTGACGGGATGCAGGGAGACGTTCACAAAAGAAGAAGTGATCTCATTCTTTTTGAGATCTGTTGATGAAGACGACAGATACTTGTTTTTGATTGTCTCGCCTGCGGGGCGGATCATCGGAGAAAGCGTCATCAATGAAATCGATTGGAGTCTGCGCTGTGCAAACTTCCGCATATGCATTTTCCGTTCTTCCGAAAGGGGAAAGGGGATCGGCACATGGGCGGCCGAAGCGGCCCGCGACTTCGCCTTTGAAATTTTGAAGCTGCACCGGTTGGAACTGGACGTTTATTCCTTCAACCCCCGCGCGGAAAAAGCGTACCTGAAAGCCGGATTCAAAAAAGAGGGGGTACGGAGGGACGCCGTTTCGGACGGGGACGGATATCATTTTGGCGGCGGTGCGTTTTCTGCTGCTTCGCTTTGCCGGAAAAGTCGGGATCGGAAACGACCGCGCAAAAGAACTCCGGCGCGCAAGGCTCTGCGGAGATCGGATCCTTTGCGTGAAATAATCCTTCCACCGGAAACCGGAAAAGGTTTTTAATCTCCGAAAGCGGCGGCGGCAAGCAAAATCTTGCTGCCGCCTGCTGTTAAAACGGCTCCGTGAACGGAGGAGAAAAAGCGATATGTACCCCAATGCCGACATGTCCGGTATTGGGGTACATATCACACGGGCTTTGCCGTTTTGCTGCAGTTTCTTTCAGCCGAGGGCGACGTCGAGAAGCATCATGAGCGCAAAGCCTGCGGCGACGCCAATGGTTCCGGCGGTGCCTTTTCCGCCGGCGTGAAATTCGGGGACGAGCTCTTCGACGACCACGTATATCATGGCTCCGGCGGCAAACGCGAGAATATAGGGAAGCACGGGGGTTATGAGCGCCGTGAGCAGAAGCGTCAGTACGGCGCCGAGCGGTTCAACGGCGCCGGAGAGAGCTCCGAGCAGAAACGCCCGGCTCTTTTTTATGCCGGAGCCCACGAGCGGCATGGAGATGATCGCCCCTTCCGGAAGGTTTTGAACGGCGATACCGACGGAGAGCACAAGCGCTTCTGCGGCGGTTATTGCGGAGTCGGGGTTCAGCATTCCCGCAAGCACAACGCCGACGGCCATGCCTTCGGGGACGTTGTGAAGCGTGACGGCGAGGAGAAGCATCGGATTTTTGCCGAAGCGGCCGCCGTCTGCGCCGCTGTCGTAGATGTGCGGAGTGACTGCGTCGAGAAAGAGCAGAAAGCCCATTCCGCCGAGAAACCCCGCCGTGGGCGGAAGCCAGGGAATGCCTCCGCGGGAGGCGGTCATTTCGATTGACGGAATAAGAAGCGACCATACGGAAGCGGCGATCATGACGCCGGAGGCAAAACCGAGAAGAATCTTTTGAAACACGGGGCTTATCCCTTTTCTCAGAAAAAACACCATTGCGGAGCCAAGCGCGGTGCCGATAAACGGTATGGAAAGTCCGGCCGCGGATGTAATTGTTTCGTTTATACGATATCCCTCCTCCGGGAAAAGTCTTCGTGGTTCCGATAGCATTATATGCCGGGAAGGGCCCCGCTGACAAAAAAGCCCCGTACGCGCTCATGCCAAGCGGGCGCGTACGGGACTTTTATGCGTTTTTGAAAGGGGGGGGTCAGGCTTTCGCGTCCGGCAGCCAAAGCTCCGCGCCGACGGGATAGTGGTCGGAAAGGGTGAGCCCGTTTTCCGCGTCGGTCCATTTTTCGACGGAGACGGGTTCGAGATCCGTGAAGATATAGTCGATCTTGACCTCTCTGTCAAGCTGTCCGAAGCCGTGGAAGGTCGGGCCGACGCCGGAGGTGATATCGCGGACGGGGTGTCCGGTATAGCTGCGGATGAGCTCGATCTCCGGTGAGTCGGGCTCTGCGTTCAGATCTCCGGTTATGATGAGGGGAAGACGGCGGACGGAGTCGGCGGCGCTGATCCGGTCGAGTATTTTTCCGGTGCCCAGAAGACGGGCCATTGCTCCGACGTGGTCGGTGTGGGTGTTGAAAACTCTGAACGCCGACGCGCCGTCAAGGGGCTGGAACGCGGCCGATATGCAGATCCGGCAGCAGCCGCTCTGGTCGAGGCCGAAGCCGGAGGGCGCGTCCGGCGTGGGGGAAAGCCAGAAGCTGGAAACGTCGGTGGGCATGAACCTCTCCCGGCGGTAGCCGATGCAGGGCGTTTCGTTGGAACCGTCGTTCCATATTCCGCCGCCGAGCAGGGGCCATTCCGGAAGCTCGCGAAGAAGGAGGCGACGCATTTCCATGGTGATTTCCTGAAAGCAGATGACGTCGGGGTCCCGGCTTCGGAGGGTTTTGAGAATAATGGGAAGACGGTGCATGAAGTCCTTTTCGCCGTCGCCGGAATTCATGTATCTCGCGTTGAAGGTTACGATTTTAAGCGTTCTTTTTTCCACGGTGATGACTCCTTGAATCTGTTTTTTGACGGGCGGGGGAAAAATTACCGTGTGAGCTGTCTTATCCAGGTAAAACGGTTTACTTTCACGACGGCCACGGCGCATTTCAGTATCTGGTCGGATTTGAGACAGATAAAGACCGCAAGCGGCGAAAGCTCAAGCACGAACGCCGCAAGCAGGGACGCGGGCAGGACGATGCCCCACATGAAAATCAGATCGTTTACGAAGACAAAGCCGGTCTGTCCGCCGCCGGATACAATACCCGTCAGACAGGACATCTGGTAAGCGGTGCCGACGATCGTCACGCAGAGCACAAGAATGAAGCTGTTTGCCATGCGCGCGCTTTCGTCGGAAATGCTGCTGTAAAGGGAGATGACCGGCCCTTTTGCGGCAAAGAGCACGGCCGAGGACAGTATTCCCAAAACGACGTATATGAGCTGGAGCGTCCGGGCGTACTCCTTTGCATCTTCCGTCTTTCCCGCTCCGACGGCCTTCCCTATCACGACGGAGGTGGCCGCCGCAGTTCCGTAGATCACGACGCTGACGATCTGAAACACCGTGGCGGCGATCGAGTTTGCGGAGATAACTTCGTCGCCGAGACGGCCGATGATCGCCGTCTGAATGCTCATGGCAAGTCCCCAGGAGACGTTTGAAAGGACAAGCGGAAGGCCGGACTTCAGAAAATCGCGGACATAGCTCTTCTGGAGCAGGAACACTTCGGAAAATTTCAGCCGCAGCTTTTTGTCAAAGAAGACCAGATAGACGATTATGAGCGCAAGCTCCGCGATCCGTGAAACAAGCGTGGCGATAGCCGCGCCGCGGATCCCGAGCTCCGGCGTTCCGAAGGTCGGGAAAATGAGTATGTAATTCAGCGAGACGTTTATGACAAGGGACACGACGGAAACCCAAAATCCGATGCGGACGGTCTCGACGCTCCTGAGCGCGCCCAGGAGGATCTGGGAGACTGTGAAAATGCAGTAGCTTGCGGCGACTATCCTTACGTATTTGGCGCCCTCTGCAATGACTTTGGGGGAGTTGGTCAGAATTCCCAGAAGGCCGCCGGGAGTTATGACCGCGGCGGCAGTCAGCGCTGCTGAGCCGATAAGTCCGAGCGTCAATCCGACTGAGACGATGCGCCTGATGGGCTCAACGCGCCGCTGTCCCCAATACTGTGCCGCTATCACAGATATGCCGGCGGCAATGCCGCCGGCAAACATCTGCAGCAGAAATTGGAGCTGGTTTGCGATGGAAACCCCGTTGAGCGCCGCCTCGGCATAGCGTCCGATCATGACGTTGTCGGCAAGGTTGACGCTGTAGGTTATGAGGTTCTGGAGCACGATGGCCCCGGAAAGCCGGAACAGTGACCGGTAAAAGCTCCGATCTCTTGTGATTATTCTCACTTTTCTGTTCAGTTGAGTCCGACAAGCTCCAGCGTGTCGCGGGCGATGACGAGCTCCTCGTTCGTCTCGATGACGAGGACACGGACTTTGGAGTCTTCCGCGGCGATGTCGCAGTTCTTCTCGTGGGCCAGCTTCTTTTCGGGATCGAGCTTGATGCCGATGAATTCCATGTCTTCGGCGATGAGGTTGCGGATGACTTCGTTGTTCTCGCCGATTCCGCCGGTGAAGACGACGGCGTCGAGTCCGCCCATTGCCGCGGCGTAGGCGCCGATGTACTTCTTGACGGAGTATGCCAGCATTTCGACGGCAAGGGAGGCAAGCTCGTTTCCGGCTTCTCTTGCGGCCATGAGGTCGCGGAAATCGCTGGAGAAACCGCCGGTGACGCCGAGAACGCCGGACTTCTTGTTGAGCATGGTGACGACCTCGGAAGCGGTCATGTTCTCATGCTCGGCAATAAAGCCGATGATCGCCGGGTCGATGCTGCCCGAACGGGTGCCCATGGGAAGACCTTCGAGGGGAGTCAGGCCCATGGACGTGTCGACGCAGCAGCCGTCCTTGATGGCGGAACAGGAAGAGCCGTTGCCCAGGTGGCAGGTGACGATGCGGAGATCTTTTTTGCCGCCGAGCATTTCAATGGCGCGTCCGGAGACAAAACGGTGGCTGGTGCCGTGGAAGCCGTATCTGCGGATGTCGTACTTGTCGGAAAGCTCCTTGGGCACGGCGTAGGTGTATGCCTTTGCGGGCATTGTCGCGGTGCCGAACGCCGTGTCGAAAACGGCGACCTGGGGAACGTCGCCCATGACCTCCTCGCAGGCGTCGATGCCCATGAGGTTGGCCGGGTTGTGGAGCGGGCCAAGGGGAATGCAGGCGCTTATGGCTTCCTTGACTTCGGGGGTGACGATTGTGGACGCGGTGAAACGGATGCCGCCGTGGAGAACGCGGTGTCCGACGGCGTTGATCTCCTTCATGGAGCTGATAACTCCGGTCTCCGGGTCGGTGAGACGCTCGGTCAGGATCCTGATGGCGTCGGTGTGGGAATTCATATGAACTTTTGTCTCGAGCTTGTTGCCGTTGCGGTCGGTGTGGACATTGCGGCCGCCTTCGATTCCGATTCTTTCGCAGAGACCCTTGGCGATGACCTTTCCTTCGGGCATGTCAAAGAGCTGGTACTTGAGGGAGGAACTTCCGGCGTTGATGACGAGAATCAGCATTTTTGTTGTCTTTCCTTTCGTTGAAAACCGGCCGCTCTTGAAATGGCCGGAGTTTTGATATATAATACTGGTCAAATAAGACTGATATATGATACACCTCTTTTCGCTTTTTTTCAAGCGCTTTTTCGCTTTTTTCGGGGATTTATGAATAAGTGTCAAATGGGAGGGCTGAATTTGTCCGTAACAGGAGTGATCGCCGAATTTGACCCGTTTCACGGGGGCCATCTTCACCTTATCAGCGAAGTCCGGAGGCTCGTTCCGGGGACGGACGTGGTCTGTGCAATGAGCGGGAGCTTTACTCAGCGGGGCGCGCCTTCGTGCGCGGACAAGCTGGCGCGGGCAAGGGCGGCCGCGGAAAACGGGGCGGACCTTGTGCTGGAGCTTCCGGTTGCAAGGGCGCTTGCTCCGGCGCCGCTCTTTGCCGCGGGAGGCGTCGAGGCGCTCTCGGCGTCGGGAGTTGTGACGCATCTTGCCTTCGGAAGCGAGTGCGGGGACGGAGCCCTGCTTGAGCGCGCGGCAAAAGAGAGCGCGGAGGAGGGCTTTTCCGAAAGGCTGAAAGCCCTGATGGCCTGCGGAAAGAGCTATGCCGCGGCAGCGGCGGAGGTGTGCTCCCCGGAGAGCGCAGCCGTGCTCGGAAATCCGAACGACCTTTTGGCGGCGGAGTATATCCGTGCCGCGGAAAAAATGAAGTCCGGTTTTGAATTTGTGCCGGTAAAGCGCGTCGGCGCGGCTCACGGCTCCGATGAGCTTTCGGAATATCCCTCCGCTTCCCATGTGAGAAAGCTTTTGGCGGAGGGGCGGGAGATCGGCGGTCTTCCGCTGCCGGAAAATGTAAAAAATATATTGAAGGAAGAAGCCTCTTCGGGGCGCTTTCCCCTGGATTCGGCGAAACTGGATGCGGCGGTGCTTGCGGTGATACGGAGAATGTCCCGCGAAGACCTGGAAAAGATCCCGGACGGGGGCGAGGGGCTCGGAAACCGGATATACGCCGCCGCCGCCTGGGCCAAAACGGTGAACGAGCTCTGCTTTGCGGCAAAGTGCCGGAGATACACCCTTGCCCGGGTCCGGCGCGCGGTCTGGCAGGCTTTTATCGGCTTGACCCGCGGGGACCAGCGCCGCGGCATTTCGCATTTGCGGGTGCTGGCGGTCGGAAAAAACGGCAGGGAGCTTCTGCGCAGGATGGAAAAGACGGCTTCGGTTCCCGTGGTGACAAAGCCAGCGGCGCTGAACTCTCTGGGGGAGGAGTGCCGCGCCGCGGCGGAGCTTGAGGCGCGGGCGGACAGTCTCCGTTCCCTGGGGCTTTCCGCAAGGGACGATTATTTCAGGCGAAGCCCCTTTGTTCTGAAGCCGTAAAGCCCGGATAATGCGAAAACGGTCCGCGCCGCCTCTTAAGAGACGCGCGGACCGTTTTTTTTGCCGGAAAAAAGGACGGCGAAAGCCTTTTTGCGGGAGAAAGCGGCGATTTTGAACCGCCGGGTTCCCAGAAATCCTCCGGTTTGAGATTTTTCGCTTCCGGGGAAGGCTTTAAGCCCGTTTTGTGAGGACTTCGGTGATCTCTCCGGTGTAAAAAATGTGGAAATCCTTTGCGGGATAGTTCTTTTCGGAGACTTCGGAGTCATAAAAGCCTTCGGGGACGATCTTTCCCGTATAGAGCTTTCGGCAGACGAGCACAAGCTTTGCCTCTTCAAAAAACACCGCGCCGTTCCGGAAAGCGGGGGTGAGGCCGGGCAGGTGCATTTTGTCGATTTCGCGGCCGCTCTTTGAACCGCAGAGCTTCAGAACTTCTCGCTTTTCTTCTCCGAAGAACGAGAGGGTGAACGTGTCGGATTCGTCGCAGAATTTTCTGGTGTGTCTTTGCGGACGGACGTATGCCGTGGCGACGTTTTTGTTCCAGAGAACTCCGACCTGGCCCCAGCTTACGGTCATCATGTTGAACCCGCTTTCATTTCCCGCGCAGAGCAGCGCCCAGTCGTTGCCGATGAGGGAAAAGGGGTTTCCGTTTATTTCCTGACAGCTTATTTTTTGAAAATTCATTGAAAAACACCTCTCACAAGAATTTGCGTCAAAAGCGCGGGCGGATTGTTTTTTTACTGCAGTATACAGTTTATAACAGTATACCACAATAAAATGCCGGGTGCAAAGGCTTTTTGAAAAGACGTCCGGGAGCGCGGCGGCGCGCGGAAAAAAGATGTGAATATTGCATCAAAGTTGTAAAATTTGCTCGTATTTGCGGGAGAAAAGGCCGGTGAAAGTCCGGCAGTATTGACAAATCCGAGTTCGCTGTGGTAAAATAAACCGAAAATAAAGGCGGATATTATCGAAAAAAGGAGGTCGTCCGGAGTGAGAAAGTCTTTGGGAAAACTTATATGCGGAGTCTTTTTGAGCTGCGTTCTGCTCTGCGTCTGCGCAGAGCTTTTGGACGTAAACGGCGCGGGAACCGTGGACGATCCTCTGATCACTTTTTCCTATATGCGGGATACGGTCCTGCCCCTGCTGAAAAACCGCATGGCTTCAAAAAGCAAGACGGGAGTTTCCGCCGGAACGCGGGGAGCGGAGCTTAAAAAGCACGGAAAGAGCGCCGTGTCCTCGCTTTCCGAGAAGAACATCGCGTCCCGCGTGGCCGACGGGCTCACATCATCCGTGACGGAGCTTTCTGTCCCGTCGGTTACCGGGCAGAGAAGGGTGACGATCGGAAGCCGTTGGGCCGTGCGGGCCGAAGCGGGAGCAACGGTGCTCGTTCTCAGCGGAAGCGTGAGCGCCGTTCCGGAACAGGACGGCTCGTTCATCGACATCCGCCAAAAAAGCGAAGTGAGCGGCGCCGCCGGGCTTTCCGCCGGGGATTACGCCGTCGTCACGGAGAAGGGAAGCGTTTTGTTCATCGCGCCGTCCGACGCCGTCGTCATGGTGACGGGAAAGGTCGGGTTCAGGATCCCGATGCTCGGAACGCTTGAAATCGACGGAATCGCCGAGTTCGGAGAGACCTTGTGCGCCGACTTTTCGAATGTGACCTGCGGAGGAACTCTCTCCTACCTCTGGACCGTGGGCGGAAGCACTGCGGGAACCGGAGAAACATACACAGTCAAAGAAGAGGACATCGGAAAGCAGATCGTTCTGACCGTTTCGGCTTCGGGGGACGGCTGCGGAAGCCTCGTCTCGGCTCCGGTCACCGCCGTAAAGGAATCCGAAAACGCGCCTGCCGCGCCGACTGCCGAAAAAGTCACCTACAACTCCGTGACGCTTAAAAAAGTCGACGGAATGGAGTACCGCATGGGCTCGGCCGGAACATGGCAGACGAGCCCGGTCTTTACGGGGCTTTCCGAAAATACGAAGTACAAGTTCTATATGCGCGTTGCGGAGACGGAAACATCCGCCGCCAGCCCTGCGAGCAAGGCGCTTTCCGTCACCACGTCCGTGAGAGCCGCGCTTACGTCCTCGGTTTATAAGGTCGACGCCGCAAACGGGAGGCTTTCCGGAGTTGCCGCGGGAACGACCGTCTCGACCCTCCGTGCCGGAATGGATTATCCGGATTACATAAAGGTATACGATGCGTCCGGAGCGGAGGCCGGGGGCAGCAGAGCGGTGGGGACCGGATGGAAGGTTTCGCTCGTTGTCGACGGGAAGGCGCTTGCTTCTGTCAAACTGGTTGTGACCGGGGACGTGAACGGGGACGGGAGCGCCTCGCTCACCGACTTTGTACAGATGAAATCCCACCTTCTTGGAAACAGGCTCAGCGCTCTGGGACAGCTGGCTGCCGACCTGAACGGGGACGGAAGCTTTACTCTTACGGATTTTGTGAACATGAAGTCCGTTTTGCTCGGAAATACAAAAATAAAGGGACAGAAGGTCTGACCGTATGCTTAAGACAGCGATGAAGAAAACCATGTGCTACGTATGCGCCGCGGCGGCGGCAATGTTCATTATTGCTGCCGCGGCCGTTCCGGGTTTTGCGGCGAACGCTTCCGTGAGCGTTACGGGAACGTCCACCGTCAGGGCCGGGAACACCATCACGCTTGCCGTGAACATGAGCGGTTCCGGACTCTACGCGGTGCAGGGAACGCTTTCGTATGACAGCAGCATCCTTACTTACGCCGGATACAGCGGGACTCCGTCGGGATGGGCGTTCACGATTTCCGGCGGTGGAGGCACCGTGTCATTTCTCGGCTATGACGACAATCAGACCTCGCCCATAAACTCCGGAAAAACGATTTTTTATGTGGCGTTCACCGTTTCGGGTTCGGTCACGCCGGGGACAGCCATAAAGGTGACGCCGTCGGGCGTCACCGGAAGCGACGGAACCGCAGATATTCCGGCTTCGGCCAGCGGGTACTCCGTGAGCGTTGCCGCGCCGCTCTCTTCAAACTGCAATCTTTCGTCCCTTTCGCTCTCTTCGGACGGGGGAAGCGTTTCGATTTCTCCGGCCTTTTCCCAGGGAACGACCTGGTACTCCGCGACGGTTCCCTATTCGGTGGAGTCCGTTTCGGTGTCCGCGTCCGTTGCGGATTCGGGCGCGTCGTACACGGTCAGCGGAAACCGCTCGCTCAGCGTCGGAAAAAACAGCGTATACGTTACGGTCACTGCCGCTTCCGGCGCGCAGAAGACGTACACGGTCGCGCTCACCAGAGAGCCCGACCCGAACTACAAACCCTCGGACAACGCGAAGCTCTCCGACATAAACGTGAGCGTCGGCGTGCTTTCGCCGTCGTTCAGTCCGGAAATTACGGAATACGTGCTCTATCTTCCGTATGAAGTGGATGTGCTGTCCGTAAGCGGCACGCCGGAAGACAGCCTTGCTCCGGGCGCGGAGGAAGTTTCGGACATGGCGCTTGAAGAGGGCGGAAACACAGTCGCTCTCAGGAGCGTTGCCGAGGACGGAGTGACCGAGATAGTCTATTATATCTCCGTTTACCGCATGCCGGTCTTTACCGGGACGACGGTGACGGAAGCGACGACGCTTCCCCCGGAAACGACGGCGCCCCCTGAAACGGAAGCGCCGGCGACGCAGACGACAACGGCCGCGGAGACTTCCGCGGAGACGACGCTTCCTCCCGAAACGACGGCGGAACCTTCCGGCGGATCAGACGGTGTGCTGACGGACGGAAAACTTCCCGTGTGGCTCGTCATCGTCGTCGGCATTCTCTGCGTTATGGCGGGCTTTGGCTGCTGTTTTGGGATTCTGTGGCAGAAGCGGGACCGATAAAGTCCGATACTGACAAATAGTACTTGAAAAGTTTGCGTTTCCGATGTATAATATCTTTGTCCTGCCAGGCGCACCGTTCCCGATAGGGGGCGATGCGCTGTTCCCGGATATGTCGGGTCGGAAACGAGCGGCGAAATTTTATGCGGAGGCAGAAATATGAAACTGTTGAACAGAAAAGGCAGCATTGAAATAAAGAACGACATAATCGCTGTTCTTGCCGGATATGCCGCGCTCAATTGCCTCGGAGTAAAGGGCATGACGGCGAGGAACATAGGTGACGGTATTGTGAAGCTTCTGAAAGGAGAAGATTTTCACAGAGGCGTCAAGGTGACCGTGAACAAGGGCCGTATTGACATTGAACTTCACATTGCGGTGGATCACGGTGTAAACATGAGAACGGTTGCGCTTTCGACGATGGACGAGGTCAGATATGTCGTTGAACAGCAGACGGGCATAAAAGTCGGAAATGTGGACGTCTATGTCGACGCGATGACGGTCGGCGATGACGGAGCTGAAGACTGAACTGTTTCAGATTGGGAGTTGTGTCGAAAGTGAATTTGAAAATAGACGGCGTTGTTTACCGGACGATGCTTATGAACGCGGCGGCCGTGGTGGACGCAAGAAAGCAGTCGCTCAACGAGCTCAATGTCTTTCCCGTTCCGGACGGCGATACGGGAACGAATATGTCCATGACCCTGTCCCACTGCGCCGGGGAACTTGAGAAATTCGAAAACCCGCGCATCGGAAAAATTGCGGAAAAGTCCGCGTCGGCGCTTATACGCGGCTCGCACGGAAACTCCGGCGTGATAACCTCGCTTCTCTTCGGCGGAATGTCAAAGCGCCTGCGGGAGGTTGACGCGGCGGATCAGGCCGTGTTTGCCGAGGCAATGAAGGCGGGCGTCGAAAAAGCGTACGCCGTTGTCAACAAGCCTGCGGAGGGCACCATACTCACCGTTGCGAGAAAGGCGGCGGAGGCCGCCGTGGACGCGGCGGGAAAGGGCGACCTTGAAGCGTTCTTCGGCGCGATCATCGCGGCGGCAAAGGCCGCTCTCGAGCTTACCCCGACTCAAAACCCGGTTCTTGCAAAGGCCGGAGTTGTCGACGCGGGCGGAAAAGGATATGTATATATCCTGGAAGGGATGCTTGCGGCGGTCAGAGGAGAGGTTATCGAAACGGGAGAGAATGGGACTTCCGGCGGCAGCTCCGTTTTTGAAGCCTTTGAGACGGAAAACATCACTTTCGCTTACTGCACGGAGTTCATCGTCATGCGCGACAGCGACAAGGACTCCGGAGCTCTGCGGGAATTTCTCTCCGGAATCGGAGACAGCCTTGTGCTCGTCGACGATGAGGGAATGATAAAGATTCACGTTCACACGAACAACCCCGGAAACGCCCTTGAACAGGCGCTCACCTACGGCGCGCTCACGTCGATCAAAATTGAAAATATGCGCCAGCAGCACACGGAGAAGGTCATTTCCGCGGAGGCGGTCCAGGCGGCGAAAAACGCCGAGGCCGGTCCCGTGGCGGTCACGAAGGACTTCGGCTTCGTTGCGGTTGCCGCGGGCGAAGGCGTTCTGCAGATTTTCCGCGATCTCGGCGCGGACAATCTTGTCGAGGGCGGCCAGACCATGAATCCATCCACCGAAGACATTCTGAGCGCAGTAAACCGCACTCCGGCGTCTACGGTTTTCGTGCTTCCCAACAATAAAAACATCATTCTTGCCGCGGAGCAGGCAAAAAGTCTGACGGACAGAAACGTCGTGGTGATTCCCACCAGGACGATACCCGAGGGTCTGACGGCAATGATGAATTTTGACGAGAGCCTGTCTTCCGGGGAAAATACCGAGGCAATGACGGAGGCGATAAAGACGGTCAACACG
>JAEDMJ010000039.1 GCA_016303065.1 Clostridiales bacterium | reverse complement strand
GTTTTTATGATCTGCCGGATCTCGCTTTCGGCTTCAAGGATGCGCTTGCAGACAGCCGGACGCTCGGCGTCGCTTGTCTCGCCGCTTTGATACAGGCTTATGCCGTTGAGAATTGCCAGACGGTCTTCCGCCAGCTGCGCTTCAAAGCGGGAGAGGACGTTCTCCGTTTCGCGCAGCTTCCATTGATCCTCTTCAGCCTTCGCGTTCAGAGGAACATCCGGTTCCAGCTGTTCATAATCCTGGATCGTGGCAAGCAGGCTGCGCACCAGGTTTGACAGGAACCAGTCTGTCCATTGCCACATCTGGAAGGCGTCCATGTCCGGCGAGGGCGGCGTGCCCTCGATCCACTGCCGGCCGTTTTCGCCGGCCAGCTCCTGCAGCTCATTGATCCTTGCGGCGCTGAGACCGGGCGATTGTCCGCCGGGGCTACCTGCGCCGCACAGAAGCAGCGTGAGTATCAGCAAAAGAGGCAGAAATCTTTTTTTCATATTAAGAGCCTCCTGTTTATTAACTCAGTTGGAAATCGTCAACCATTCGGGGTGGGGGGGCAATCTTGCAGTTTATGCGATGCCGGTTCAATGATTTTTTCCGGCGGTAACGCCTGCGCCGCAGGAGTACGGCCGAATCCGGCATTCAAAGCTGTCACTGTTCGCCGTCTGCTGACGGGGGGCGTCCGTCTTTTCGGTACTGACTGCTGAGCAGGGAAATGCTTTGCTTGAGCACACTCATCTGACTCTTCAGGTAATACTCGTCCTCAAACATGGCATAATGCACCGACGCGCGGACAAAGACGAAAATCAGCGGCGTGATCTTTTCATAGGGAATACCCAGCTTTGCCTCAAGGCTCTTTGCGTATTGGGTATATCTCTCGTTTATCCCCTCAAAAAACTTCTTTCCGTATTCTATGTACTTCGGTTGAGTGTAGACCTGATACATCAGACGGTATTTCTTTCCGTGCGTTTTTGCCGTCCAGTAGGGAATCTCGTCGATAAACCGCCATAAGTCCTCCGCACCGGCGGGAGCTTTTGCCATAAACTCGTCTTCTACCTTGCTCATACAGTATTCGGTGGACTTAACGATAAGGTCGTCGAGATTGTCAAAATACAGATACAGGGTCGCAACACTGCAATCACAGGCTTTTGCGACGGCCTTTATTCCGACAGATGTAAATCCGTTCTCCGCATAGCAGGCAAAGCACTTTTCCATTATCTCTGTTTGCTTTGCCCTGCGGGCTTCTTCATTTTGCGGGCGCAATATCTTACCTCTTTCTCCGCATTAAAGTGAACGATCATTAATATTATACTATTGTTGCTTTACTGTTTCAAGAGTGTAATGCAATAATCACAGTTTTTTTTCAAGGCTTTTGGAGGATTATATTAAAACTCTGCGGGGGGGATAAGCAGATGCAAAACCTATGGGTTTTCAATCGGAATTTGCTGCATTCATCCGTTGGCCCCCGTATTTTTCTTCCATTTTTTTCGTGTGTGCATAAAACAGCTCCAGCGCCCGTGTCCGGATGCGGGCGAGATCTGACTGATCCGCATCCTCAAACTCCGGCTTGAGCTGCGCAGAAGCGAGCGCATGACTGTCGTTTGTTTTGCTTTCATCCGCTTCCGACAAAAATTTTTGCAGCAGGCCCAAATCCCCGGAGTAATGGAGCTCCACGGGTTTGGCCCGGTATTCCGGCTTCCGCGGGGGTGATTCCCGGGAGCGGTATAAGCCGGAAGAATGTCTTTGAATTCACTGTGACTGCGCATATATGCAATTGCGCCTTTTATATCTCCGTTTATGAAAAGCGGAAAAGCGTTCTCGGACTGCAAAATGCGCCGTGACGAGGCCCGTCACGGCGCATTTTGTGATTTGCAAAGGAAATTAAGCGCAGTTTTGCGTGGGAGGAGCGCTCAAAAACGCTACATTTCGGGGGATTCATCCTCGCCGGGGTCCGGAGCGTTTTCTTTTTCGCCGTCCTCCTCGTTGCTCTCTTTGGCGGAGGCTTCCCCGTCTTCCGCGGCGGGGAGAGTGTGGGAAGAGCCGAAAACATCGTCAAAAAGCTCTTTTGAATCGCGGTCGCCGTTGTCGGATCTCATGATCTCGCCGATCAGAAAGACCGTGTTTCCGCTTCCCTCCTCGATGTCTTCGGAGCTGCTTTTCGGAGAATTGTCGTCATCGTCGTCGTCGGTGGATTCAAAGTATTCCTTCACGCCGGAGAATCGGATTCCCTTCTTTTTGAAAATATACTGGGTGACAATGATGAGCACGAAGAGCAGCAGGGCCGAGCCGGAGATTATGCATGCATAGACGAAATAGTCGGGCATGAAGCGGAGCTCGATCTTGTGGGTGCCTTCGGGAAGGTCGATTCCCACAAGCCCGTTGTCGGTCCGGTAAACCTCGGTTTCCGTTCCGTCGACAGTCGCGATCCAGCCGCGTTCATAGGGGATGGAGGTGTAAAGCTCCTGGTTGGCCCCGGCGGTGACGGTCATGACAAGCTTTGTCTCGCGGAGCTTTTCAAAGCCGGATACCGAATCGCGCACGGAGGAGAAGTACTCCTCGAAAAGCTCTTCGTCGAAGCAGTAGAAAAGCTTGTCGCGGAGGAACACCTCTCCGGAACCGTCGTTGTCCGCGCCGAGAATGGTCATAATCAGAGACACTCTTTCATCGCTTCCGTATTTTCCGAGGGGGATGATCCCGTCGTCCGAGGTGCTGGTGAGGTAGGTGTTGTACCATTCGTGGTTGATCCAGATGTTGACTTTTCTGGGATAATTTGAGGGGAACGCCGCGTAAACCGGCATATCTTCGTAACCGTCGATGAGGAACTCGATGTGGCTGTTGCTGCCGGAATTTTCAATGAAATACTTGGTGTATCCTTCGCCGTACTTTTTGGTGTCGACGTTTTCATAGACGATCTCGACGTTTTCTTCACCGATGGGCCTGTAAAACTCGATGACCTCCCGGCTTCCGATCATTGCTGAGAGCATTCTGTTCTGAAGCTCAAAGGGGTTTTCGCTGGGCATATCGGTGTCATACGCGGTGTAGCCGTCGCTGACGGGGAAGGCAATGGGCAGAGCGTGGGGGTTTTCGTAGATATAGAGCTCGCCGACCGTGCCGACCCGGTCAAGTCCGTAGTTCGTCTCCGTGTCCTGGATGACGTATTTTACGCCGAGAATGGAGTCGGTAGCGAGTATCGGAGAGACGTATCTCGTCCAGTGGGCGCCGGTGGAGTATCCCAGAGATTTGAGATAGGCGATCGCGTCCGCGTTGAGGGTCGAGCTGGAATGGCTGAGCCCGTACAGGCCGAGGGCCATATTGTCGTTGACGCAGCGGGTGTGGGTCTTTTCCGTGCGGTAGAAGCCGTCGTCGTAGCCGCGGACCCACTCCGCCGCTTCGTAATAGGGGTCGACAAACGACCGGTAGGACACGCGGGAGGAGTAGACGACGTCGGCGTCAATGAGGCAGATATTGGTGAATGCATTCAGATAGAGCTCTGCGCAGACGACGCTCAAAAGCAGCGCCATTGTGATGCGGTTGTTCTTCCCGCCGCGGTAGGCGTCAAAGGCAAGGAAGCAAAAATAGATCACAACAAGAGCGATCGAACCCCAGACCGTGATTCGGGTGTCGAGCCATTCGTATTCCTGGGCGTCGACGAAAAAGATTATCGCAAGACATCCGAGCATGCTGGCTCCGACGGCGCCGGGGGAGTAACCGCCCCTGACGTTTGAGAAAGCCTCGTAGCTCATGATGAGGAGGAAGGCGCAGAGCAAAAAGGAATAGCGGTAATTGAGCCAGTTCGGATTCTGCATTCCGTGCCAGAACAGGTCCACCGTGGACATATTCATACTGAGGAAGAGAACGGCGCAGATCACGGTGCTCATAATCTTCCTGCGGACGCTTATATTCTTGTTTACATAGAACAGCGGAACGGAGAGAAGCGTCAGAGTGCCGGTGAAAAGCGTCGGAAGTCCTTCCGGACGGCAGGTGTCGTATGCGCCGAAAAGAAGCTTCGGAAGAAACTCGATGAGCTTGAATTTCTGCTTGAGCTCGTAGCTCGGATTGGAGAACTCGAGTTTTCCGAGGGAGAGCGAGAAATACACGGGAATGAGTATTATGCAGGCCATAAGAGCCGAGAGAATGGAGAAGGCGGCAAAGGTCAGCCCTCTTCGCGCCAGATTGCGGACCAGGTTCTTCTGACCGAACTTTTCGTTTGTGAAGAAGGAATAGAAAAAGTAGCAGGCCGTGAATATCGCGACCATATAGCCGATATAGAAGTTTGAAAGGAAGGCGTACGTCAGCGCAACGGTATAGAGAACGTATTTTCCCTCTCTGACAAGCCGGTCGACGCCGAGCATGATGAGCGGGAGCGCGATAACCGCGTCGAGCCACATGGGATTCATCTGGTGCATGACAAAATACGTCATCAGCGAATACATGCAGCAGTATATGACGATCTTCACCTTTTGCCCGCCGCGGGTGACGTTCAGAAAATACCCGAAGCTCAGCGAAGCGCAGGCGGTCTTCAAAAGCGCGGTGGTCAGAAGCGCTTCGGTGATATACTCCTTGGGAAACAGGAGGTATATCACCATGAAGGGGCTTGCGGTGTAATAGGCGAGAATTCCGAGGAATTCCCCGCCGAGCGAACGGCTCCAGTTGTAAAGCAGACTGCCGTCGCCGAGAACGGCGTCCCGGAAAGCCTCGTAGTAGTAGATGTACTGGGCGTTCAGGTCGAGGACAAGCAGGGAATCGTCGCCGAAGGGAAAGACCTTGAAGGTGATGTAAACAAGCTCAAGGACCGCTGCGGGAAGCAGAAATATAATAAGGTAAAACCAAAAGTTCCCGCGTCTTTTTTCCCTGGCGGAGAGCTCCTCGGGAGAGAGGCTGCTTTTGGGCCGGAAGGGAGAAAGAATTGTTTTTTTAATGTTTTCCATAATAAGACATTTCTCCGATTTTTTCTGAATTGGATTATGTGCGGTCGGATCCGGGCGTGCGGCGTCCGATGATCCAGCGCGGACGGCCCTTTACCTCTTCGTATATTCTGGCCATATAGTAGCCGACGATGCCCATGCCGATCATGAGTATGCCGGAAAGCGCAAGAAGTATTGCCGCAGTCCAGCAGAAAAGCTCGTTTGCGTGCCGGACAAACGGAAAGCACAGCGTGAACACGGAAAGCACAGCCGCAAGCGCAAAGGAAACGCAGCCGGCGCCGGTGACGAGCTGGAGCGGGGCGGCGGAAAACGACGAGATCGCCCCGAGGGCCAGCTTTACCAGTTTTACCGGGGTGAACTTGGAGCTTCCGGAATTTCTGTCCGCAACGTCGAAGGGGACGGTCTCCTTGCGGTAGCCGGGCCAGTCGGAAAGGGCGCGGAAAAAGGTCTGCTTTTCGGGAAGCGAGTTGAGCGTGTCGACGATGCAGCGGTCCATGAGCTTGAAATCGCACATATTGTCAAGGTCGATTCCGGACATGCCCTTGAGAAGCTTGTAGAAAGTCTTGGAAAAGAGCTTGTATGTGAGAGTTTCCTTTTGACGGGCGTTTTTGCGGCCCTCGACGAGTTCGCAGCTCCCGCTGCTCCAGAGGCGGTACATTTCGCAGAGGGTTTCCGGGGGAAACTGAAGGTCGGAGTCGATCACGGCCGCGCAGGCCCCCTTCGCTTCGGCAAGTCCGGCGAAAATTGCGCTCTCTTTTCCGAAGTTCCGGGAAAAAGAAATTCCGCGGACATTCGGGTCTTTTTGAGCCTCGCAGCACACCGCGGCCCAGGTCGCGTCGCGGGAACCGTCGTCCACGATTATCAGCTCATAGGGAATGTCTGCGGAGTTCATGGCTGCCTTGATTGCGGCGCAGAGCTTCGGAATATTGTCCTGTTCGTTCATCGCGGGGGCGATTACCGAAAGAAGGCGGTCATTTACTGCTGTCATTGTTTGAACTCCCGTTCTTTTTAAAAATGAAAAGTTTGCTGAATATGTAGTTGAGTATGACGACGACGACCGCAAGAATGACCTTTGCGATCATTATGCCGCCGATGCTGAAAATTTTAAGATCGAGCACGAGTCTGTCCATTCCGCAGACGTCGACGAGAAGCCAGAGCCCCGCCTCTTCAATGCCGAGGCTCAGAATTCTTGCGCCCGCAAAGGACGGTATCTCGTGCAGGAGGACCTTCGGAGCCCAGCTTCTGCACTCAAAAACGAAAAGCTTGTTTGTCACATAGGCGAATATCACCGCGGCGACCCATGCGATGACGTTGGAAAGCAGGTACAGCTTTTCTCCCAGGGCCATGTTGCACAGCTTGAGAACAACAAAATTGACAAGTGTGGTCAGGCCGCCGAAAACAATATATAGAATGCTTTCCTTGTATTTTTTTACAAATAACATGATTTTTTGCACTTGATTCTCCGTTTCAGCAGGAAGTGGAAACACAGGAATGATGTATGGAAATTATATACTTTATTAGGATATACCAAAAATGTCAACAAGTCAAGAAAAATTTGCGTTTTTTGCCGCGAAAGCACCACGAAAAAAATATCTTTTTTTTTCCTGATTTGTAACCCTTTTCCCAAACCTTTGTGGTATAATATATATAAGCCGTTCTGCGGGCCATTTTTTTGGTCTGGCGCCGGAAAAGTCAGTTTGTCAGAGGTATTGTGAATGGTATTTTCTACTCTGCCTTTCGTATATTTTTTCTTTCCAGTATGCCTGATTCTTTACTTTGCGATGCCTAATATCCGGGCAAAAAATGCGGTTCTTTTGATAATGAGCCTTATTTTCTATGCCTGGGGCGAGCCGGTATGGGTTCTCCTGATGATTCTGACCGCGCTGGTGAACTATGCCTGCGGAAGGGGTATCGGCGCGGCGGTCTCGGAGGGACAAAGAAAATTCTGGTTTGTCCTGTCCGTTGCGGCAAGTCTCGGTTCGCTTGCCTTTTTCAAATATACCGGCTTTCTGATCGAAAATCTGAACCTTATTCCTGGGGTTGACATACCCGCCTGGGAGCTTTCGCTTCCCATTGGAATTTCGTTTTACACTTTCCAGTCCCTTTCGTATACAATCGACGTTTACCGCGGAAACACCGCGGTCCAGAAGTCGTACGCGGACTTTCTTTTGTACGTGTGCCTTTTCCCGCAGCTTATCGCGGGGCCGATTGTGCGCTATGTCGACGTTGCCGCAGAGATAAACGTCAGAAAGACTTCGCTTCAGGATTTCACAAAGGGAATCACCCGCTTTTTGACGGGTCTCGGAAAAAAGCTTTTGCTGGCCAACTACTGCGGCGGGCTGATCGAAAAATATATGGAAGGCGGAAGCGTTGTCGGAAGCTGGGTCGGACTGATCATGTTCGCGTTCCAGATATACTTCGATTTTTCGGGGTATTCGGATATGGCCATCGGTCTTGGGCGGATGTTCGGCTTCCACTTTAAGGAAAACTTCAACTACCCCTACTGCTGCGACTCCATAACCGATTTCTGGAGAAGATGGCACATCTCTCTTTCCAGTTTTTTCCGCGACTATGTCTACATCCCGCTTGGAGGAAACCGCTGTTCAAAGGCAAAGAATATAAGAAACATACTCATTGTCTGGGGACTTACCGGGCTTTGGCACGGGGCAAGCTGGAATTTCATCCTTTGGGGGCTTTATTTCGGAGTTCTGCTGCTGCTTGAAAAATTTGTGTTCAGAAAGCTTATTGAAAAGCTGCCGGGATTTTTCCGTCATGCCGGAGCTCTGTTCTTTGTGCTGATCGGCTGGGCGCTCTTCTATTTCGAGGATATCTCCGCGCTCGGAGCGTTTTTGGGACAGCTCTTCGGTAATGCGGCGGTTTTCTGCACGCCGGATGTTCTGAAACTTCTCATGAACAACTGTCTGCTGATTGCGGCCTGCATCCTTGTCAGCACGCCCGTCGGACGGATGCTCCACACCGTGAACGTGAGAATGCGCAGAAAGCGCGGAGCGGCGATGCATTTTGCCGCCCTTGGAACGCTGACATATGACTCTGTGCTGCTTGCGGTCTGCACGGCGGTCATGGTTTCAAGTACGTACAATCCGTTTCTCTATTTCAGATTCTGAAGAAGGCAAAAAATATGAAAAAACAGAATTTGCGAAAAAAACAGAGAAAACAGATGAAGAGATGGTATTTTGTCCTTTGCCTGTTTTTTGTCGTTCCGGTTTTGGCGCTGTTTTTTGTTTCGGTTTTCGACAGGGACAGGGAAAAGTCCGGGAACGAGATGCTTGCCCAGTTCCCTGAGTTCAGTGTGAAAGCTTTATTCAGCGGAGAGTTTACGGCGGAGTTTGAAAAGTATTTTTCCGATCAGTTCCCGATGAGATCCGTTTTTATGGATGGGGCGAAATATATCAACTCGCTTTATGCCATCGATTTCCGCGGCGATAAGTTTGAGATTGACGTGGACATCGACAACACCTGGGAGCACGGCCAGTCCGTTGATCCGAACAATGACACAGACGTCATACAGACGGTCGCCACCTCTTCCGGCTCCGAAGATCCGGAAGCCGGATCTTCCGAAGCGACCGCGCCGGGCGATGGCACGGCCTCCTCTTCGGAGGGCTCGTCCTCGACTTCCGAAGAGGGGTCCGAGACCTCGCTGCCGGAAACGACCTGGAACACCTCTTGGACAGAGCTTGCGAGCCCCTGGGGAGAAGAGACCGGAGACAGCGAGAGCAGTGTTACGTCGACGGAGTCGGGCATATTGATAATAGGCGACAGGGCGATGGAGCGCGTTTACCGTGTTGACAGCTATCTTGAAGACTACGCCGACACGATAAATCTGCTTTACGACTCTCTGGGCGGAGTAAGGGTATATGCGATGCTCGTTCCGAAATCGATCGAGTTCAACGCTCCGGCCGCATACCGCTCCGGAGCCGCTTCCCAGCTTGACGCCATAAACTACGCCTACTCGAAAATGAAGCTCGGAGTCATTTGCGTGGACGCTTACAGCGAGCTTTATGCGCACCGTGACGAGAACATCTATTTCCGCACGGATCACCACTGGAGCCAGCGCGGAGCTTACTACGGATACCGGGCGTTCTGTTCGGCGGCAAATCTGACGCCTTACGGGCTTGAAGCCTATTCCAATGAAACGGTGACGGGATTTTTGGGGACGATGTATTCCTATACCAGGAACTATGCCCAGTCGGAAGTTCTCAAAAACAACCCCGACGATGTGGAGATTTTCAGACCGCTGACTGTTTCGACGATGGAGGTTTTCTCCGACGCCAGCCTTTCGGACGGCGCAGTCAAGAATATCATATATTCTTATGACTATGCCCAGAATTCCCTGGATGCGTCGCTAAAGTACCTTGTTTTTCTGGGCGGAGACAGGCCTGTCTGCCACATAAAAAACGAGACTGTCGACAACGGACGCAAGCTTCTGATCCTGAAGGAGTCGTACGGAAACGCCATAACGCCGTTTTTGGGGGATATGTTTGAAGACGTGTGGGCGATCGATCCGCGTGAGTTCAACGGGTCGGGCGAGCCGGTGTTCAGCGGGCTTGTGGATTTTGTCGAGGAGCAGGGGATCACGGACGTTGTCGTTCTGAACAATGTTCAGTCGGCCATCCCAAGCTATATGTCCAATATTCGTGCGCTTATCGGTGCGGAGTAGAAATTAACAAACGGAGAAATTTTTGAAAATGAAAAAACTTATTTGCATCCTTCTTTCCCTTTCAATGCTGATTCCTCTGCTTTGCGGGTGCGGAACCGGAGAACCGGGGATCGACAGCGGCAGTCAGTCAACTTCATCCGCCTCCGGCAATGTGACCTCCGCTGAGGCAACCACAGCCGGGACTTTGGGCACCGGCGAGCAGACGGTCGTCATGACCCGCGGAGAGAGCTCGGACGAAGCTTCGACGGCTTCGTCTCCGGAGATTCCGGACACGACTGCGTCTTCACCGGAACTTCCGGGTACGAACCCTCCGCCCCAGACCTCGGCGCCCCAGACCCCGGAAGACACGACCGCTCTCACGGCGCTTCCCATGCAGGGCAACATCGAGACTGTGAACGGAGTTCTTACGGTTGACTCCTGGGCAATGGAATACTGCTACACCAGCACCTCGGGGCTTCAGAGCTACGCCGACAAGATCAATTCCCTGAAGTCCTATCTTCCCAACGTGAACTTCTTCGCGATGTTCATTCCGACGGCGATCGCGTTCTACTGCCCGGAGGGGATAAACGGCGGAAGCGACCAGAAGGCGGCCATGGAGAGCTGGTACGGGATGATGCCCGGCGTTACCGGGGTCGACACATTCTCGGCGCTGGACAAACACAAGCAGGAATACCTTTATTTCCGCACGGATACCCACTGGACCCAGCGCGGCGGATACTATGCATACACTGCGTTCTGCGATGCGGCGGGATTTGTTCCCCACTCCATCGGCGAATACGAGTACGCTTCGTCGACCGGGTATCTCGGATATATGTACACCATACTTAAGGACACCGGCGTCGGCATGGCAATGAACAGCAATCCTGACACGGTTGAAAAATTCAAGCCCGTATCGGATCTGACCGCGGTGTCGTACAGCGATCCGTCCATGTCGGGAAGCGGCATGGAAATTCCGGTTGTAAGCATGTCCAGCGGCTCGTACTACGCCTTTACCCAGGGCGACCAGCCCCTTATCCACATCAAAAACTCCAGCGTTTCAAACGGACGCATCGCGATCATAACCAAGGACTCCTACGGCAACACCATCGTTCCGTTCATAAGCGACTGTTTTGAAGAGGTCTATGTCATAGATCAGCGCCACTTCAACACGGATTCCACCTATTCGCTCAATATTGTGAGCTTTGCCCAGGCCCACGGAGTCACCGACATCATCGTTGAGGCAAACGCCTTTAACGCTTCAAACTCGGCCTCGACGTTCGGGAAAATGCTTCCGTAAAAACCGGGAAAAAGTCTGTAAATTATTGTAAAAACATAGTATTTAACGAAATTGTGCAAAATGCCCATTTGCTTTTTGCGGCAGTTTGAGTTATAATATTATTACAGAAAGCGGCATGACATCGGATGTTCGTTCTGGTGCATGCCGTTTTTTTAAAAAAGTAAAGGAGTGTGTTCAGGTTGGAGTGCAGAAAAAACGAAGGCGGCGCCTTTGAGCACAGCGTCGGGGAATACGTTGTCTACCGCAACGGCTGCATATACCGCATCGCTGACATACGCCGCGAAGATCTCTGCGGAGACGGAGCGCGGATGTATTACGTGATGCAGCCGGTTTTTGAAGAACGTTCGCTGACGTACGTTCCGGCAGACTCCTGTGAAGTTGGACGGCTTATGCGAAAGGTCCTGTCCCGGGAACAGATCAACTCGGCAATCGAGGATGCGGAAACGAGGGAGCTTGAGTGGCCCTCCGATTCAAAGGCCAGAGCCGCCAGTTTTGAAAAGGTAATAGTCGATGGGGACGCGGCAGGGACGCTGCTTATTTTCAAAAAGCTGTCCGAGTACAAGCGAAGCATCGAAAAAAGCAAAAAGAAGCTGTACGCAAGCGACGCACGGATCCTTGCAAACGCCGAAAAGGCGGTCACGGAGGAGTTTGCGTTCTCCCTTGGGATCGATAAAAACCAGGTGATACCGTATATAAAGGCAAGGCTCGGAGCGGAAGCGGACTGAAGTTTTCACACGTTGGGCAGGACGCCGGAGAAGTTTTCGGCCCGTCGGTATGCGCCCCCCGGGGCGGGATATCTGCGGTTTTTGAACGCAGCAAAAAAGGTATTTGACAGGAAAAAAGATCGGCGGGCGGGTGCGTACGGCATTTTGTCCGCCGGTTTCGCTTTATTTTGTGGAGGGCGGGGGGAGCGCGGCGCGAAAATTTAAAATATATCTGTTGAATACGCCGGGAAATTGGTATATAATAAATAAAAGCTGACAGATTAAGAAAGGATGCTGAAAAATGAACAGATTTGTATTGAACGAAACTTCCTATCACGGCTCCGGAGCCATTAAGGCTGTTCCGGAAGAGATCAAAAACCGTGGGTTCAAAAAAGCGTTCGTCGCTTCGGATCCTGACCTTGTGAAATTCGGGGTTTCCGCCAAAGTCACTGATCTTTTGGACGCGGAGGGAATCGAGTATTTCCTTTACAGCGACATAAAGGCAAACCCCACGATCGAAAACGTCCAGAGCGGCGTCAAAGCCTTCCGTGAGTGCGGCGCGGACTGCATCGTTGCCATCGGCGGCGGCTCTTCTATGGACACGGCAAAAGCCATCGGCATCATCATTGCGAATCCCGAATTTGAGGACGTCCGTTCCCTGGAAGGCGTCGCGCCCACCAAAAAGCCCTGCGTTCCGATCATTGCCGTACCGACGACGGCCGGAACAGCGGCGGAGGTCACGATAAACTACGTCATCACCGACGTGGAGCGCAAGCGCAAGTTTGTCTGTGTCGACGTCCACGATATCCCGGTTGTCGCCGTTGTCGACCCGGACATGATGAATTCCATGCCTGCCGGTCTCACCGCCGCAACGGGTATGGACGCGCTGACGCACGCAATCGAAGGATATATCACGAAGGGCGCATGGGAACTTTCGGATATGTTCCATATCAAAGCCATTGAAGTCATCGCAAACAGCCTTCGCGGAGCGGTCAAAAACACCCGTGAGGGCCGAGAGGGAATGGCGCTCGGACAGTATATTGCCGGAATGGGCTTTTCAAACGTCGGTCTTGGCGTTGACCATTCCATGGCGCACACCCTGTCCGCATATTACGACACTCCGCACGGAAAAGCCTGCGCCATTCTTCTTCCGACCGTCATGGCCTACAACGCAGAGTACACCGGAACGAAGTACCGCGACATTGCCGCGGCAATGGGAGTTGAGGGCGTTGAGAGCATGACCCAGGAAGAGTACCGCGCCGCCGCGGTTGAAGCGGTGCGCAAGCTTGCCGAGGACGTCGGAATTCCGACCACTCTCAAGGGCATCGTCAAAGAGGAGGACATTCCGGCTCTTGCGGAATCGGCCTATGCCGACGCCTGCCGTCCGGGAAATCCCAGAGAGACAAGCGTCGAGGATATTATCGGACTTTACAAGAGCCTTCTCTGAGCCTTGGGCTGATTTTTTCGCAGACAAGCTTAAAACAGAAATACGCGGCGCACATCAAAAAGATGTGCGCCGCGGGTTTTGTTTTTGAAAGCTTTTTTATTCTTCGGTCAGGGCTTCGCGTTCCTTTTTGGTGACGACTGCGCTTTCGATCCGGTGATCTTCGACGGCTTCAACGCGGATGAAGAGCTCGTCTGTTTCAAGCTCGGGAGTTGCGCCGTCGTCAGGCATTGCGCCGAGAAGCGTAAAGATATATCCGCCGAAGGTATCGCACTCTTCGGTGTTCAAATCCAGGTCAAGCTCTTCTTCGACGTCTTCGAGGGGGGCCGAACCGGTTATGTGCCATTCGTTTTCGCCGGTTTTGCGTATCTCCTCGACGGGGATTTCGTCCTTGTCGCCGAGATCGCCGACAAGCAGCTCCAAAAGGTCGTGAACGGTGACGACGCCGCTGGTTCCGCCGTACTCGTCGACGGCTATGGCAAAATAGTTCCGCGTCTTTTTCATGTTTGTGAAAAGCACGTCGGCTTTCATGTTTGCCGGGACGAAATACGGCTTTTCGGCAGCCTTGACGATGGCTTCTTCCACGCTGCCGCATTCGGAGCGGAAGAACTTTTTGATGTTCAGAACGCCGATGATGTCGTCGGCGTCTTCGCCGCAAATGGGGTAGTAGTTGAAACGCGTCTCGGAGACAGCCTGACGCCACTCATCAAGACTGTCGTCCCGGTACAGGAATGTCACGTCGCGCCTGTGGGTGCACACCTCGGAAACGGAAGTGTCGTCGAACTCGAAGATGTTCTGGATCATTTCGTTTTCCATGCTGTCGATGGTGCCGCATTCGCTTCCGGCGTTCAGCATCATGCGTATATCGTCTTCGGAAACGGACTCCTCGTCTTCTTCCGGATTGATTCGGAAAATGCGGAGGACTCCGTTGGTCGTCTTTGTCAAAATCCACACAAAGGGTGCGAAAACTGCGGAGACAAAGCTCAGCAGCCCGGAAAGGGCGAGGGCCATCTTTTCGGCGTTTTTCATGGCAATGCGTTTGGGAACGAGCTCGCCGAATACGATGCTGAAAAACGAGAGGATAAGCGTGACCGCAAAAACGCAGACCGCGTTCAGCGTTGTCTCGGAAGCCCTGACGCCGAGCTTCAGAAGCAGTTCAACAAGGGGATCGGAGAAATTTTCGGCGGCATAGGCGCTGCCGAGAAGTCCGGCAAGCGTTATTGCAACCTGGATGGTGGAGAGAAATTTTGACGGATTTTTGGTAAGGGACAGAAGTCTCTTTGCGTTTTTGCTTCCGTCTTCCGCAAGCTTTTCAAGCTTGGTTTCATTTGTTGAAAGGACTGCGATCTCTGCGCTTGCGAAGACCGCGTTCAGAAAGATAAGTACAAACTGTAAGATAACTGCGCCTAACATAGATACTCCTCAAAAAAATCGGCAAAACAGCGGATGCCGTCTGCTCTCCCTTCCCGTTTGCCGGGAAAAGGAGGCCCGGACCCTTGGATACGAAAAAACACGAAAAGGCACAATCCGTGCCGGTGAACGAACACAGACTATGCCTGATTATATATCAAGGTATCCGTTGATATGCCGTATGCAGAGCGAAGTTATCATCCTCGGAGTCCGTACTACCGCCGTCGTCCATTCATTTTCACCGCCTTATAATAGATTGTATAATACCATACCATAAATCAGAACTTTTGTCAAGGGCAAAAGGCGGCTTGAGTCCGGGACAAAATGCGGGCTTTGTCCGGTAAGCTCCGCGCCTTTCGCCTTTTGCCCCGTGCGCGGCATTCCGGCATTTTTGGGGGACTTTGCCGGGGAGGGTGGGGGAGCGGCTTTGCCGCTGTCCGGGGAACGGGCGTTTGTTTTGAAGATCCGGCGTGTTTTCGGACTTCCCAAAAACTTTTTTCGGCGGAATTTTCAAAGGCAGAGAAAAGAGCGTTCGCCGGCGCGGGATTGCCGGCGAACGCTCTTTTGATTTTCGGATTTTCCTCTTTCAAAAACAGATAAGGTTTTACAGCGGGAAGGTGAACAGGTTTTCGCCCGGGACAGGGGATGGGTTTTGCCGCCGAAAGAGAAGACGGCGCTCTGTCTGGGAGGAATTGTGACGGCAAACGAGACTTTTTCGCTGTCTTTTTCCATGGAAACGCTGATCTTCCCTCCGGGAAGCATTCGCCAGCCGCAAACGCGGTCGAGCCCGTCCGCAAGCACCGGGGCGATTTCGACTTCGCGGTAGGCCGCGGAGCCGTCTTTTGCGCGGATGCCGAGCAGATAGTCGTAGAGATATGCGCTTACGGCGCCGAACATGGGGTGGTTGTGGGAACGGTCGCAGAGGGAGCCGGGCCAGTATTCCCAAAGGGTCGTCGCCCCTGCGCGGCGCATTCCGTCAAAGGAGGTGGGATGTCCGGAAAGCAGGAGCCCGAGGGCTGTACGGCCGTCGCCGTGTTCAAAGAGCACACGGGTCACAACGTCGGTCCCGAATATGCCCGTGTCATAGCGCCCCAGCGCTTTATAGCGCGCGGCAAGATTCTTATAGGTTCGGTCGTCTCCGAGGCCGATATCGACGGCGAACGCGTTTGCGCCCTGGAGATTGCCGACAAAGTTCCCGTCCCAACTGTTGTAATAGGCGGAGACGACGGCGGCTTTTCTTTCGGCGGCGCGCCTTTCAAGCTCGGGGACGTCGTCTTCGCGCCCGATTCGTTTCGCAATCGTTATCGCGCGCAGCAGGGACTTTACATAGAAATAGTTGTTGACGAAGGGCGCGGGGAGAACGACCTGTATCGGCGGGCACCAGTCGCCGAGGCACCACTCGCCCTTTTTGTCGCTCACCACAAGCTTCCCGTCGGAGTGGGCTTCAAGGTAGTCAAAATAGCGGAGCATCCCGGGATAGGCGTCGTACAGGACGGAGTCGTCGCCGTAATGCATATAGTACTGGTACGGTACTTCGACGATTGCACAGCCCCAGCCCCCCGGACCTCCGCCGCAGCGGGTGTAGGGAGCGGTGTACTGCACATGGCCCGTGAGCTTGTCCTGGCAGTCAATTATGTCGTATATCCACTTTTTGTAGAATTCCTTTGCGTTAAGCATATCCATTGCCGCGTGACAGGTGAGCTGGCCGTCTCCGGTGTACCCCCTGCGCTCGATGTGGGGGCAGTCGGAAGGAATTCCCGCGTGCATATTTGTGAGCTGGGTGTTGAGATAGGTGTCGTGTATCCAGTTCAAAAGCTCGCTGTCGGATTCAAAACCGGCGGCAATTTCCACTCCGCAGCGGACGACCTCGACGCATTCGACGTCGGCAAAGCCGGTCACGGAAAAATAGCGGAAACCGAACCATGTGAACTGCGGCTTAACGGTGCGCTCGCTTCCGTCGGAGACAACGGTGAAGCTTTGTCCGTAGCCGTGGCGGGCGTTTATCGTTCCGTCGGGCTCGAGTTCTTCGGAGAATCTGACTTCGATTTTTTCGCCGCGGCGGGCGCGGAGCTTCAGAACGGGATAGCCGGTCGTGTTTTTCCCGCAGTCATAGGTGGCTTCCGCGCTGCTGCGGTCAATGCAGCGGGGGCTGAGCCTTTCACAGACCCGGTCGGCGGGACAGTCGCTGAAAAGGTATTCCGTTTCGGGCGCGGGAGAGATTTTGGCTCTTTTCCAGGCGCTGTCGTCAAAATCCGGAAGCAGCGCTTCCGGGGCGTCGTCAAGGAAATCCTGCGCCTCAAACTTGGGAAAATAGCGGTCTTTTACGAAGCTGTCGCCGATGCGGTCGTTTTCGGAAGAGGCAAAGTCAAATTCCCGGCCTTCGGAGGTTTCCCCGAACAGACGCCAAATTACCTTCGGATCGCCGTATTTTGCGTCCTCGAAGGTATACCAGCCTCCGCCGAAGTGGACGGCGAGGGTGTTGAGCCCGTCCGCCAGCAGGCCGGTGACGTCGTATTCCGGAACATAGAGCCTGTGGCCGCTGAGAATTTCTTCCGTCGGAAAGTTCGGGCGGGGCTCAAAATCCGTGCTCAGGGGAAGGAAAAGGTCGTCGCCGACGCGCTTTCCGTTTATGAAGCAGTGAAAAAAGCCCAGACCCACAACGCGGAGCACGGCTTTTTTGACGCCGGAAACAGAAAAGCTGCTTCGAAGGATCGGAAAACACGGGAGGGATTTTGATTTTGTTCCTGATGTGACGGTCGTCCGGCCGGCGTGCTCGAGCCAGACGGCGCGGTTAAAAACTTCCTGTTGTGTCATGGTGAAGATCCTCTTTTGCTGTAACGGTTTTCCTTTTGCCGAAAAACCGAATGTGTTTTTAGAAATTATATCAGATGCCGGGGTGAAAATCAATGCAGTTTTGGCCGGGAGACTTGTTCGCGGAAGGCCAGGATGGTATAATAAATAGGCAAATATTTTTTACCCGGGAGGGACAAAAAATGCAAAGGGGGAAAACCTTAAAAAGGACAGGAGCGGGGCTTTGCGTGCTTTTGGCGCTGTATCTGCTCCTGCCGGGGATTTTTTCGGGGTGCGGCTCCGACGCGAAAACGGCTTACGTGCAGATCACCGCCGAAGAGGCGCGGGAACTCATGGAGAGCGAATCCGTCTTTTTCGTAGTCGATGCGAGAACGGACGGCGAATTTGCGGAGGGCCATATACCCGGAGCGATACTGATACCCGAATACGAGGT
>JAEDMJ010000078.1 GCA_016303065.1 Clostridiales bacterium | reverse complement strand
CAGAAGAATGGATATTCGCGGAATCTGGAAAGTAAAAGAAGTTCACGTGCCGACTCCGGACGGAGAAAAGGTGTTCACTCCCGACAATCCGCCGGAGGACGAAATGTTTGAAGAAATGGCTGCAATGATGCAGTGGCGCACAGAGTTTGCCGATGACGGCGCGCTCAACACGCTCATGTTCGTGCCGGAGGAAATGAAGGCGGAGGCGGCAAAGCACGGAGTTGACGTTCGTGACGACGGCTATGCCGTTATCGACTCGACACAGTGGGAGGAGAGGGACGGAAAGTTCTTCTACGACACAAAAATCGAGGGCGAGGTTCTGGGTGAGAAGGTTGACCCGTTCATCGAAATTCCCGTAATTGACGGAGGCTGCCTTAAATACAGTCACGGAATGATAATTTTGGAAAGAGCATAACAGGAAAAAATACGTCGGCGGAGCAGACCGCAAAAAAGGACGCTGCGGGCGTTCCGCCGACACGGAATATCGGATTGAAGGGGTGGGATACCTATGAATACGGAAAACCCGTATAATATTGATATGAAATCAACAGAGCCGCAGGCTATGAGCGAAAAGCGTGCCGGAACGGCGATTCTTGCGGAGACATTGAAGGATTATTTCGGCGCTCTGAACTTTTTTGCGGGCTCCGATCAGGAAAATCTCACTTATGAGGACGTCGTTGCGCATATAGGGGTCGATCCTTCGGAATACCGTTATGACGCCGAACGGGACATACGGATTTATTCGTGGTATGCCGCCGAAAGCGATGCAAGCGTTCTGAACGTATGGTTCAAGGACGGCAGGCTGTATGCCTGCGGCGCATACAATCTCGGCTTTCCGATAATGTAACCGCATACACGTAAAAGGCTTGCTGCGGCAAGCCTTTTTTCCGAAGAGAACGGGAACGCTTCCGGTTCTTTTCGGAAAGAGAAAAAGCGTTTTGCGATATTTCTGTAATTTACAAAACGGAGGAAATCATATGGAAATCATAAACTTCTGTCTGAGCGAAAGAGGTATGTCGGCACAGACGCACACGTACACGGGATACAGAACGGCAGACGGAATTCATCTGGAATATTATATCGGCACGGATTCGTGGGACGGAGACGGCTATGCCGAAAGCCGCAACGTCATACGCAAAATCGACGGAGGAGAGGACGTGCTTTGCAGGCTGAACGACCTTTTTGAAGCCTGCCGGATTCAAAAGTGGGCAGGGTTTTGCGGCTCAAATCCCTCCGGCACCCTTGACGGAAACTCTATGAGCTTTGAAGCGGTTTTGGCGGACGGAACGAAAATCAGCGCCTCCGGAACAAATAATTTCCCGAAAAACTATCACGAATTTGCAAAGGCTCTCCACCGACTGATGACATCGGAAAAAATAAGCGATACCGAATTTACGGAAGGAACATATGCCGTCACTCTGCCGGAAAGCTGGGTGGGCAGGGTTACGGCGGGCTTTTCGGAAGGCTTTGTGACGTTTTCCGTCGACCGCAACGACGGCTGCGAGCTTACGTTTTTTATAATTGATAACGACAGCTGCGGCTATTCTTCGCCGTCGTACAGAGGAAGGGAAGAGGTCGGGCGACTTGTTTTTGGAGATGACGTCAGATTTATCACCGCGCGCGACCACGATTCAATCGCGTCGTATGCAAACAGAGTTTCCGGGGAGGTGCTTGCGCTCCTTGAAAGCTATAATGACGACAGGGCTGCCATAATCAAAAGCATCAGAGGCGTAAACGGATACAAGTTCTGTGCCGAGGACGGGATGACGCTGTATATGTCCGAGGCGATGACGCTGGCGGACTCGGCGCGGAGTCTCTGGCTCTCGCTCAACTTTGCGGGCGACTATCCCGGCGGCTCAAAGCCCATAACGCTGAAGCGCCGGCAATATATACAGATGTTCCCGTCATACACCTATACGGACACAATCGAGGATGTGCGCCGCAAATTTCTGAAGGTTTTTTCTGAGGAATTTACCGAAAGGACGCTGAAACACGCCGTCGCGGAAAAAAGTCTTATCGAATACAGGGGCAGCGTATACGTTCTGTGCAAGAAAAGCAAGGGGGAGGTCTCCCGCAACAGCTATGTTGACAGCGTATGGGACGAAGGCAACGGAAAATTTACCGTTGTGATGGCTGTAAGAATGCCGTCCGCGGAGGACGTTATTTACGTCAGCTTGCCGGTCGGCAAAAATGCAGAGGGAAGATTTGTATTTACGGATTATCCCTACTGGGACAAATCCGAATGATGCTTTCATTATTCATCTGCGCGATATAACCGAAAAAAGGAGCGGGAATCCGATCCTTTGATAAAAGTATAGATAATTATTCAAAACTGGAATTATAACCTATGTAAGGCAAAAACAATGCGTAATCGGGAGTTATGTGATTTATCACGGAATTTCCGATTGAAATCACAGGCGAATTTTCGTATTTATTTTTTGTTGTTACACTTTGCAATTGAAAATGCAAAAATAATTTAGCAATCCCGCGATTTAACCTTGTATTATCGCAATTTATATGGTATACTATGATTACCTACTAATTCCAACTGTGCAGGAGGTGCAAAAATGGCTGTAAGCTACAAAAAATTATGGAAACTCCTGATCGATCGCGATATGATGAAGAAAGACCTTGCCGCTGCTGCGGATATCAGCAACTACACGATCAGTAAAATGAGCAAGGGCGAAAATGTGACAGTGGAGATTCTCGGCAAGATCTGTAAAGCGCTTGACTGTAAGATTGACGATATCATGGAATTTATTACGGATAAGGAGGACTGATGTATGAGCGACTATTTGATCCTTTCGCGGGATATACCCGTTGCAAAGTGGGAGAATAATCAGTTGACCGTTTTGAACGAGCAGCTTCTGCCGCTTTACCTGAAACGCGTCAAAAACGCCGATATGTGGCTTGCAACCAGAGCAATCGACTCGCATCGTGCAAACTCCCGCCTTCTTAAAAAAGCGTTGCGGCTGACCGAGCGAGATGATGTTTCTACGGTTCTCCATGTCAACGGAGCAACCATCACAGATAACTATTGGATAAAGCCGATCGACAGCGCCTTGACTTATGCGCAGATAAAATTTGATAACGACTACTTTTCCCGACTCGCTCTCAAGGGAAACTATGACAGCTTCAATCGCGCTGCCAATTCAAAGCACAGTAAAACGCCGGAGCTGACCAATATAGGAAGCTTTGAAAAGTGCTGGAAGCTGATCGACAGGAAGTGGTGGATGTATAAAAAAGCAAGCCACAATGAGCAGTTTTCAGAGCTGTTCGTATACGAACTTGGACGCAAACTCGGTTTCAATATGGCGCGCTATGAGCGCGGCGAAGGCTGCGTGAAGTCGCTTGATTTTACCGATGGCGCAGAGGTCAACTTTGAGCCGGCAATGGCGTTCATGGGGGATGACGAAGAATACGAGGATGTCATCGCCAAGCTGAAGGAGATCTGCCCGCAGGCGATCCCCGATTATATCCGCATGATTTTTATGGACACGATCACGGCAAATCCCGACCGTCACACGAGCAATTTCGGGCTTCTGCGCGATGCGAACACCGGAAAGCTTCTTGGGCTTGCTCCGATGTTTGATCACAATATGGCACTGGTCGCAAGAGGATATCCCAAAAAACCCAAGTCGGGGGATTTGTTGATCTCACTTTTCAATGATGTAATGGAATCTCATCCGGAATATCGAAAGTACCTGCCTGAATTGACCGAGATTATCGTCCGCGGGGTGATTGATAAGCTCGGCATGAAGGTACGCACACAGACGGTGATCGATCTTGTGATGGGAAGATACGGGCTTGTTGTCGGTGTCAAAGAATGATGGAACGCTGACAGTGTCCACCTGCCTATTTCACATAGAGCTAATTTTTAGGTTGCTATAACACCATATATAGCGATATTATCATGTAAATCAGTTATCTTTATCCTATTTCCGTGAAATCATATTGAGTTTGCATCCTAATAATGGTATAATATAATTGTATGTTTTATTTTGGGGCGGAAAATTATGATGGTATAAAGCAAACTTCGATGATAATTTTGAAATTGCGGGCGATATTACGAAAATTG